>JBCBCD010000169.1:0-10004 GCA_038530915.1 Bacteroidota bacterium | reverse complement strand
GGTGAATCCAAAACAAAGGAGGTGATGAAAACGGATACAGCGTATTGTAAAAGGACTTGTATGTTTCATCATCTAATTCAGATGGTTGCTTTTTCCAAGCCGGTTCAACATCATTGATGATGTTATCTTTCTCAATTTTTTGCTCTACTTTATCATCGCCTTCTCCTTCAAAAACCGATTCGGTCTTTGTTCCAAATTTGATTGGAATAGGTAAGAATTTACAGTACTTATTTAGTAAGCCTTCTATCTTGCTATCTTCAAGATATTCTTCACTGTCTTCATTAATATGGAGAACGATATCTGTTCCTCTGGCCTCTTTGTCGTTTGCATCAATTGTATATTCAGGATCGCCTTCACAAGTCCAGGTCACACCAGGATCACCTTTATAAGATTTGGTAACCACTTCTACCTTATCAGCAACCATGAAAGCTGAATAGAAACCCAATCCAAAATGACCAATAATATTGGCGTCTTCTTTGTACTTTTCTAAGAACTCAGCAGCACTAGAGAAAGCAACTTGATTTAGGTATTTCATTACTTCTTCCTCAGACATACCAATACCTTTATCCCTAATTGTGATCTTTTTCGCCTCTTTATCTACAATCACTTCAATGGTCAAATCTCCTAATTCTTCTTTAAACTCTCCTCTGGAGGCTAAAGTCTTTAATTTTGTTGTAGCATCTACCGCATTCGAAACTAATTCTCTAAGAAATATTTCTTGGTCAGAGTACAAAAACTTTTTAATGATAGGAAAAATGTTCTCCGTTTGAACAGAAATACTACCTTTTTGCATCTATCGATTTTTTTATAGGTGACAATAATGCATAAGAAAAATGGTTTGTTAATCTTTTACTCTGATATCTGCCAAAATGATCAATAACCAAAGTATCAAGCAATCCAATCTTTGTTACACTTTATAAACTTAAGACGCTAATAAATCTTTCAAACAATATGCCACATGATATTAACTGACATTTTGACGGAGATTTTTTTGCCTATTATTATATAAAATCATATTTTGCATGTGAGTAAAGTAGTTATTGCATTTATGCACGTTATAATACATTCAACTACTTGATAAATTTGAGTAAAGGCTTAATTTCCTTATATATTTTAGTTAGACTTCACATCTACATACCATAAGAAAAGATCACTGTTTTTACTTACTGATATTGATACCGGGGGCACTTGTTAATTCAGGTGTCCCATATTATTCAGATAAACACTTCTACAATTGATCTTTTAAAATCACTTTTGACAACTTTTATTGCTCTTTACCGTATAAGAGCATGTTTGGATTTCTACTCATGATAAATTTCCAACGTGCTTGTATACGATAAATAATTATTTGCGTCCAAACACTTAAATCTCAATCAAAAAATAAAACTTTTGGCTTTTTTTAAGCCATGAAGAGGTGTGGGAGGTAGTTCATCGGGGGGTAGAACAATTCCCCACCTCGTTTTAGTAAACAAAAAAGGCTGTATCGACTTTGGTCAATACAGCCTTTTTTATTGATTAAGCTTACCTACTTAAAATCCTAAATTGTTTTCAGTAGGCTGTAAGTCATAGGCAGCAAATATACTTTTCAACTCTGCCAGAAAATCTTGGTCACCCTGAGCCTCAACCGTTCTCATCAAATCATCTTTGACACTCATATATAAACTGAAATCCTGTCTGAAACTGGTTTCAATCAAATCTGGATCCAAGGAAGTAAAGAAATTAAGGTGATCTTCAGTTTCACGAGCTAAAATTTCCATATGTGGTTTTGCTTTATCATAAGCCCCCGCTTGTACATATACCTGAATCATATACATAGCTCTATAGTCATAAGGGAAATTCATATGTGGAAACGAAGCAAAATATTTATCCAGCAATCCTACCGCTTTATCATTTTCACCTTTGTTGATGAAGGCTACAGCTGCTCTCCTAATTGCCAGCTGGTGACTCTGAATACTCGGAGCATAACTATCATCAACAAATAAATCATACTTGTCAAAATTACCCCATTTGAAATCGTTCATCACGTTTTCATAAACCTTGTCTTCATCTACTCTACCATAACCCACTATAGAGTATACAGGATCACTTGTACTTCTTACAGGTACCAACTTTAATGACAAACCTTCTAACTGCATGTAGTTTTGTAAGCCCAGGAATTTCTCAGGTCTACAAGTAACTGCAAAGTAAATGGGTCGCTTGCCAAAGTTAGAAGTAATAATATCCATTACAGCTAAGTCATCCTTGAAGATGTAATTCTTATTGCTCAAATTGAATGGAATTCTTGATACAATATTTGCAGTATCTTCAATTCCTACCATACCGCTACTAAGCATTTGCTGTCTATTTACTGGTAAATAAACATTCTTAGTTGGCATGTAGCTTTCAGTTTTGGATCCATCTTGTAATGGCAATGGGTGATCATCACCTATAAACTTAAGAAAATCAGATGCACTCATCTCTGGATCATTCTGACCATCACCATAGTATAATACCTGTATTCTTTTTCTACCTCTTAAGTCTTCCTGATCTATGGTGAAATCAATGGCAGGAGAGTCGTTAATTTTTCTGCGCAATAAATTGATGTACCAATCTACGGCAATCAAACTTAAATTAACTACTCTTACATCTGTTCTAATTCCTTCTACTTCTTGAGCGTACCAAAGAGGATAAGTATCATTATCCCCATAAGTAAAGATGATTGCATTTTCTTCACATGATTGTAGGAAATTATTGGCATAATCTCTGGCACCTGTAGTTAACATTCTACTATTGTCATCATAATTCTGAGTTCCCATCAATATCGGAGCAATTAGAATTACAAGTCCGGCTAAAGCAGCAGATATTGTACCGCTCAATTTCACTCTTTTCTTAAGTATTTCGAATAGGGCTATTACTGCCATACCTATCCAAATACTATACGTAAAGAAGGACCCAACCAATACATAATCCCGTTCTCGAGGTTCTCGCGGTGGTTGGTTGGAGTAAATAATAATTCCTATACCGGTTATGATAAATAATGCTAACAATCCAATGAAATCATCTGTCCGTTTTCGGGATTGATAAAACAAACCTAACAGACCAAAGAGAAACGGAAGTGCAAAATAGGTGTTCCGAGCCGGATCATTCTTGACGGTTTCAGGAAGGTCTGATTGACCATAAGTAATGGCACTATCAACAAAAGGAATACCCGTAATCCAATGCCCACTTGATTTATCCCAGGGTTCATAACCTTGCTCTCCGTTTTGCCTGCCTGAAAAATTCCACATGAAATACCTGAAATACATCCAATACAATTGGTATCGGACAAAAAAGCTAACATTATCTGATTGATTCGGTCGATTACTTGGCAAGGGAGCATCAGGCTTAAGTCCCATCCAGCGCTTATATAAAGTGGGGCGCCCCTGTGTATTATCTGACATTCTAGGGAACATCATTTTATCTGAATCTCTATATTCAGGAGTCACCTTATAATCAACAATCTCATACTTATCTCCTACTCTACCATATCTATCTTTCTTTGATGTTCTGATAGGTTGAGCTTCAAAGGCTGGTCCTCTTAATAAAGCTCGCTCACCATATTGCTCACGATTCAAATAAGGAATCAACCTCATTGCATCACTAGGAGCATTCATATTGATTGGAGGACTTGCATTGGCACGAATGACAACAATACCTATGGTTGAAAATCCAATCACAACCATAGTTGCAGCCACTACCAACATTTGCATCAAAGCGTTTTGCTTAGCTTTTGCATATCTTAAGCCTAAATAAACAACAGCACCTACTACCAACATAGTAGGAACTATCCCACTGTGGAAAGGTAAGCCTAATGAGTTGACTGTAAACAATTCGAATACCGACCACAATTTTGGAATACCTAAAATGATAAATACTTGAATTCCAACTATAAAAGCTACTCCAGCCCCGGCTGCAGCAGCCATTCCCAAAAATGTAGTCTCTTTGTATTTTTTGAAATAATAGAATAAGGCAAGTGCAGGAAAGGTCAATAAACTCAACAAGTGAACTCCTATTGACAAGCCAGCAGCATATACTGTAAATACCAACCATCGATCATTTTGTGGAGTATCAGGTAAAGAATACCATTTGATCATACTCCAGAATGTCAATGTGGTAAAGAAAGTTGACATGGCATATACTTCACCTTCTACAGCTGAAAACCAAATAGATGTACAGAAAGCAGTTGTCAAACCTGCAACCAATCCCGCTAAAGCAACTGCAATTTCCTGATCTTTTTCCAGTTCTCCCTCTCTACCTACCATTGCTAGTTTGCCTAATCTTACTGCAGTCCAACTTACAAAAGTAGCTGCAAAAGCGGTACAAATACCAGACATCATATTTACGGAAAAAGCAATATCCTCCGGATTTGAAGAAAAGATTTCGGCAACCCATGTAAATAAGCGACCAACTAATAAAAACAATGGTGCACCAGGAGGGTGAACTACCTGTAATTTGTAGGCTCCCAAGATAAACTCCCCACAATCCCATAAACTACCGGTGCGTTCTACAGAAAGGTAGTATACTATGGTAGCAATAATAAAGACTACCCATCCTGCTAAATTTCCTAAACTTTTTATCCCCTTCATTAGTAATTTTTTTTCGGGCTGTTTATTATGTTTTTACTTCTTTAATTTTGGCTCAAAAGGAAACCAACGTTAGTTTATTTTTAAGGACTACAAAGCTAAGAAAATATTACAAACTCTAGCTTCTAGCACTTACTTTAGTATGTCTTATGTTTTATCATAAGGACATGATAAAACCAATTGACAGCTTATTGACGTTATATAAAGAAAATTGCTGCACCAAATGAAATATATAATAGCAGGTATTATTATTTATTTTTTGTATAAAAGGTTCTTTACCACTCCTTCTCTCAATAAAGGCCGTGGTGAAAAAGATCAGGCAGATGATCGTTCTAACAATTATTCAAAAGACAATAATCAAGGGGAATTTATAGACTATGAAGAAGTCGACTGAGGATCATGACTTTAATATTGGAGAATTGATTTTATATAAAAACAATCAATTAATAGCTTTTAATAAGCCGGCAGGAATTGGTGTACAAAGCGATGCTACGAATGATAAATCGTTGATGGAATTGGCTGAAATATATACCAAATCAAAAGTTTATGTCATCCATCGTTTGGATCGTCCGGCAAGTGGTGTTGTTTTGATGGCCAAAAACGGAAAAGCACTGGCTCATTTAAATGAACAGTTCAGAAATAGAAGCATAGAAAAAAGGTATCTAGCATTGGTGAAGAACAAACCTGAAAAAGAACAAGGCCAATTGGTTCATCACCTCTTAAAAAATGCAAAACTGAATAAATCCTTTGTAGTAGGTCCGGACAGAAAAAACAGTAAAGAGGCTATTTTAGAATATAACACCATAGGAAATAGTGATTTCTACACCTTGTTAGATGTAAAACTCATCACTGGTAGACATCACCAAATCAGAGTACAACTTGCAAAAATTGGCTCCCCTATTAAGGGTGATGTAAAATATGGATTCAACAGATCTAACCAGGACAAGTCTATTCACTTACATGCCTGGAAACTGAGTTTTAAACATCCTACTTCTCATGAAAAAGTTACCTTGACGGCACCTCCTCCTGAGGATAATTTATGGCTTTCTTTTTCTGATGTGATTAAATAAAGAAAATGCAGAACATACTCAAATATTTCCCAGAACTGAATGACCATCAGATCAGTCAATTTGAAAAACTTGGGCCTTTGTATAAAGAATGGAATCAAAAAATCAATGTTGTATCCAGAAAAGATATTGACAATATTTATGATCGACACATCCTCCATTCTATGACCATTGCTAAATGGATTCGATTTAAAAGAAATGCCAAAGTACTTGATCTGGGAACAGGTGGAGGCCTTCCTGGAATCCCGATGGCCATTCTTTTTCCGGAAACAAATTTTACCCTAATCGATGGAACTGGGAAGAAGATTAGAGTAGTTAATGAAATAGTAGAAGCTTTAGAAATACAAAATGCAAGAGGGATTCATACTCGTGCAGAAGAACTAAAAAGGAGATTTGATTTCGTGATCTGCAGGGCTGTAGCTAGTATAGATAAACTTGCATTTTGGTCTGAAAGATTGATACAAGAAAAACAATCACATGCCATGCCCAATGGATTGATTACTTTAAAAGGGGGGGATTTGAAAGAAGAAATGAATGAACTGCCTCCTGATTTTTACTACGAAATAGAACCATTAACGCATTTAATTCCCGAAAAAGAGTTCGAAGATAAATCTTTGGTATATGTCCAACTCTAATAAAGATGTATGCTACTCTTATTATGAAAGAGATTTTTAAGCTTCAAAGCAAAAATCTTTCATAAGTATTATATGTACCCTATCTTGTAAAATAAAAACAATAGTATATGTCATTTGAAGTAGAAGGTAAGCTGCACAAAGCATTTCCTACAGAAAACAAAACCGAAACTTTTCAAGCGAGAGAATTTGTAATAGAGGTAGCAAGTGGTAATTATCCACAATTGGTAAAGTTCCAATTAGTACAAGACAAATGTGCACTTCTTGATGACTATCAAGAAGGTGAAATGATAAAAGTCTTTTTTGATTTAAGAGGCCGAGAATGGAATGGAAAATATTTCACTAACCTAAATGCATGGCGAATCACTAAAGTAGAAGCGCAAAATGAACAGCCTAGTCAGGTAACCCAAATGGATAGTTCTTTTCCATCAGCTTCAGATGAACCAGCAGGCGGTAACGACGATGATTTACCATTTTAAATTACTCAGATCTAAAGTTGAATCTAGTGAATCCACTATGTTTTATAAAAGAAACATAGTGGTTCTATTGTCTTTATTCTTTTTTATCAATATTGCTCATACCCAACAATTGCCCAGGTATAGTACCTGGAAATGGAGCAATTCTTACAAAGAGTGGACTATACAGGATAGCCTTGAAAATAATATAGGTGAAATCCGAATGACTTGGCAGCTTCAAAATAACTGGCTGGATTGGAGCATAGATCTTAACAGGCAAGTTGGAAGACTTAAGGTAAAATACCAGGACAATCCCAACCAATGGGATTTCAGAATTGGGAAAGAAATTATCAACATCAATACGGTATTTCCCAATCAATTTAATGAATGGATCCTTTCTGATGGGAAGTTTAAGATTTCTATCAGATCCATTTACAACGATAATCTCGAAGCCTGGGAAATTACAGACGATAAACACGGTTATTTTGCCATCATCACTTCCTGGCAAGGTGAATTTAGAGATTGGACCATAATAGATGAGCTAGATGAAGCCATATCGCCTAACTTCAAAATAGCAATGGCTTATTTGCCGATTCTATTTTCACTACCAGAGCGAAAATAAAAAAGGGGCTGTCTTAAAAGCCCTTTATATTTTTTCGCCAGCGAATAATATTTTGTTTGATTCCATTTTCCATTAAAAGCAGAGCTTTTAATGGAAAATGGAATCAAACAAAACTTTCCTAGACAGCTCAAAACAGCTTGTCCGTAGGAAGGTAAGAGTTGTGAGACGCTTCCTTTTTTTTAAACTACAAACTTACCTTCTAATATTTGAGAAGTGTGATCTTTTGTTTTGACCTTATCGATGATCTTTTCGATAAACCCATCTTCATTGATTATAAAGGTGGTACGCAAAACGCCCATGTAAGACTTTCCAAACATTTTCTTCTGGCCATAAGCTCCATAAGCTTTCATAACCTCATTTTCAGTATCAGCCAATAAAGGAAATGGCAATGAAAATTTATTGATAAAATTCTGGTGCTTTTTACTACTGTCTGGACTTACACCTAATAATGCATAGCCTCTATCTTTCAGGTCTTGATAATTATCTCTTAGGTTACATGCCTCAGCTGTACAGCCTGGTGTATTATCTTTTGGGTAGAAAAATAGAACTAATTTTTTACCTCTAAAGTCCGTTAAGCTTACTTGTTCACCTTTTTCATTTACACCTGTAAAGTCGGGTGCCTTATCCCCTATCTTTAATTTCATAGTAATCCTTTTTGTCAGAGAAACAGACAATTTGTGATTCGGTTTAAAAAAAGTATGAAATCAGGAAAAAGAAAAAGATTTTTTGCTTAAGCTTTGAAAGCTATAAAACAAATTTTGAGTTAAAAACTCCTTCATTGCCTCTATCATCAGTGACTATTACTTCAATTTCATGCTCACCTTTAGAAATGCTTCCATCAAATCGATGAAAAATTAAATCATTCTTTGCATCATAGTTCATTAATATCCACTTACCATCTACTTTGGCAGTATAACTTAACTCATCAGCCGTTCCGCCAGTTGGTAAATTATCTTGTATTTTAAATGACATGCTTCTTCTTCCTCTCAGATTATACCTAAATGAAGATGGTTTTACCGTAGGTGCTACTTCATCCAACATAATGCAGTAATCACCAAAATTTCTCACTTTAGTAGTCAACTGATTTCCTTGCCATTTACCTCCACAATTTACAATCTTGTCATTTTTTCCACAGTAAGCTATAAATGCTTTAGACTTTAGAGAATCAGGAACTTGATTAGTAGCTATCCCTAATTCAAAAAATTCATGAACTGGTGTAAATCTATTATGAATCAGATGCATCTCTGAGTAAATATTATGAGATGATTCTTTAGCGATATTGTATTTTAAATAAACATTTTCATAAAATGCCCCTTTAGGAAAATGCAAAAACAATGGATCATTTTCTATGATGCTTTCCTCATCATAGGGCAAAAAGTAATTGTAATCTTTATTAGTCGTAGTTTTTTCTTTAGCATTTTTCTTTTTGACATAAAATGAAAGAGTGCTGGAATTTCCTTTAATATCCTTAGCAATGATTTTTATCGATTTAGACTTATTGTTGACTAAATCAATGACCCCATTTCCACTTTCATAAATGGATAGCTTGTTCCCTGGAAGCAGATAGCACCTATTGAACCAACTATTTTTTTGTTGTTCGGGGTAATCCATATGTGCATTGATGTATCTCCACTCTTCAAATCCAAATTTTTCCATATCAAAATGATAAATCAATGAATCATCCATATAAGTATCTAACTCATAGATTCCATTCCAATTTCTTACACCATCCATGTGGTCATAAACTTTGAGTGCAAAACCTACATTATTTGAACTTACTTCTATTGTGTCTCTTAAAGAATATCTACTAGACTTAGAATAAAGTGATACGGAGGATGCATTAATGGTTTCATGAGCCTCATTCAGTTCATAAACTCTTAGTTGATGCATTCTTGGTCTAGTTCTATCCGGAACTTTAAAACCAAAAAGCAATGGATTAACAGGTATGTCTGTTTCAGAATCTCTTATTTCAAAATGTAGATGTGGCCCAAAAGAATAACCAGTTGTTCCCATTTTGCCAATTAACTCGCCTTGTTCATAAGAAAAAGAATCTACCGGAGGATTTACATCAAGTTCAAAAGTCTCACTACTTAGTTGTAACTCTTTTACATACTTGGCTATTTCAGGACTAAACTCATTCAGGTGAGCGTACACAGAGGTAAAACCATTAGGGTGACTCATGTATAGCACATTACCATATCCCCCACCATCAACTTTGATCCGTGAAATATAACCTTCTCCTATTGCATAAATAGGTACTCCAATACCTCCCTTAATGTCTATTCCGGAATGAAAATGATTAGACCTCAATTCACCAAAAGTTCCTGACAATCGAATAGCTGTTTTTACAGGTGCTATGAAATCACTTTTTGGATAATCTTTATCCAAAGATGTAGAAGCTGTAAAAAGGAAACATAAACAGGTACCGATGAATATTTTTATCAAAGTTTTCATGAGTCAGTTTTTGAGAAAGGGGAAACCTAAAATAAGATTTGTTTTCTGTAATAAGTGGTTGGACAAAAATAACTATTACTTTATGATGTCATCTTTTTGAGCTGCTCTTCGTTAAATGCTCAGCTGATGTGAATCACCTTGCGAATTTGCCTCGATCAGCTCCAAAAATCCGA
>JBCBCD010000168.1:0-10097 GCA_038530915.1 Bacteroidota bacterium | reverse complement strand
TGACCTATGACCTATGAAAGATGAACAATGAAAGATGAAAGACGAACAATGATCTAATCGCGGTAGTGTAAGACCATCAATGGTCTATCTATGTGTTTGCACATTTGTTTGGTTTGACTTTTATGGACAAGTCTTTCAAAGAAGTTGGCCCTTCTGTGGTTGACCATAATCATTAAGTCAATGTTGTTGTTCTCTGCATAGTTGATTAGACCCTCTCGTACTGAGGTAGCGTTAATTTCATCCATTTCAAAGGCAAAAGTAGGTTCGCCATTTTCAAATAACTCTTCAAAAATTTCAGCTTTGGTTTTGTTGTAGTTTCTTTCAATAGTATCATTAACGTGTACGAAATGTACAGTTGCTTGATAAGGTTGGTTAAAAGCTATCAATTGTTCAAGCATGTCATCTTCCGCTGATTCATAATTACTTGCGTAAAGCATATTGTTTAGCTCTTCGAAAGAATAGTTTTTCGGAACTAGTAAGACCGGGCATTGAGCTCTTTTGCTCACACTTTGTGAAATGCTTCCCATGATCTTTTCTATCAGGTCATTTTCTCCGGTCATACCCATAACGATCAAGTCATATTCTTTGGAAGCTTCTACAATTTCGTCAGCAGGGAAGCCTATGAAGAGTTCTTTGTCAATCGAAACTTGGGTAAGAACATTACCTTGATCGATTTGTAACTTATGATTGTTGATAAAATTCATCAGCATTTTCTCTCTTACAGCCATTAACTCAGTAACCGGCGGAAAACTTGCAGGGTATTCTGTCTCTAAAGGAGGCATAAATACATGGCCAACAGTAATATTCATTTCCTGATTCAACGCAGCCAGTTGTTGAGCATATTCGTAAGCATTTTGAGCTACTACTGAAAAATCTGTAGGAACTAATATCTTTTTCATAACTCAGTTTTTTCGGTCAGTAATTAGTAGGTTTATGGATTAAGAAATGAAAAAGGCTAGTCTTTTAATCTCGTAATCCACTGTGATACCTTCTCTTTTTCAATCTCAATATGGAGGTATTTTGTTAGGTAGTGAGTGACTAAAACAGTAGGTGAGTTATGATTTTTATCAATCGGTAGCTGTGTGCTTTCTATTGGTCATCACGTTGTCCAACTCCCAGGTGATGTGAGTTACGAAATCAGCTTTACGTAAAGCACAGTCTTTTTTATGGCATATTTTACAATCCTCCGGCATTTGACAAGGATCAACGTGGATGAATAATTCTGAAACAGATGGATCATGAGAACATAATAATTGTTCAAATTTTTCTACTTCCTCATGTCCTTCTTCCACATTAAAATACCAGGGCAAGGTTAAATGACAATCTACATGGTAATCATTGCCATATTTTATGACTCTGAAGTTGTGTACATCAATCCAGTTATCGTGTCTTTGTTTTTCCAGTGCATCAACCATTCCATTGATTAAGTCATAATCTGCTTCATCCATGATGCCAGCTAAAGCTGTTCTTATTAATTGGAAGCCAGTATATAGAATAATACTTCCAAAGCCTATGGCCAAAATATGATCCAACCAAACCAGGTCAGTCAATAAAACTAAGCCTAACCCGATTAAAAGACCAGCTGAAGAATAGGAATCGCTCAATAAATGTTTGCCTTCAGCTTTAAGCACTAAAGATTGAGTTTTTTTGCCTCTTCTCAATAGTATAATTCCCATGATAAAATTCACAACGCCAGTTAGAAACACCAATCCTATACCATCTTGTAAGCGAGCAATTTCTGTGGGTTGAAATAGGTTAAAAACAGCTTTTACTATAATGATACTGCCAGCCAAAAAAATGAGTCCACCTTCAAAACCAGTGGAAACAAATTCTATTTTTCCGTGTCCATAAGGGTGGTTCTTGTCTTTAGGTCTTGCTGAAAGCCATAAACTGTACCATCCAAATCCTCCGGCCAATACATTGACTATATTCTCTAATGCATCAGTCAGGATGGCATTGGAATTGGTAAGCCCCCAAGCTGTAAACTTGATTAGCGTAAGGACTATTCCTATAGCTACAGCTACGCTTTGGTAGATAAGGGCAGAATTGTGATTAGAATGTCTCAATGCGGCAGTTTGTTTTGTTTCTTTTTGATAAAGAAACCGTTATTTTGCCGCAAAGATTCAACATTTTATTAAAAAACCAAAAGAATATGCTTCAGGCCATCAATCCCACTAAGACGAATGCGTGGGCTAAATTAAGTGCTCATTTTCGAGAAATGCAAGATGTACACATGAAAAGCCTTTTTGCAGAAGATCAAGATCGCTTTTCGAACTTTAAACTTGCCTTTGAAGACATCTTATTGGATTACTCCAAAAACATCATTACAAAAGAAACTTTAGCCTTACTTCTAGAGCTTGCAGAAGAAACCAAAGTAAAAGAATCCATCAATTCTATGTTCTCTGGTCAGCCGATCAATGAAACGGAAGGCAGATCTGTTTTGCACATTGCATTGCGCAATCGTTCTAATGATCCCATCCTGGTAGATGGTGAAGATGTAATGCCTGCTGTTAATGGAGTGTTGGATCATATGAAGTCCTTTTCAGATCAAATCATTAGTGGAGCATGGAAAGGATATACTGGTAAAGCCATCAAAAATATTGTAAACATTGGTATTGGAGGATCTGATTTAGGGCCGGTGATGGTAACAGAAGCATTGCGTCCTTACTGGAAAGAAGGAATGCAAGTGTATTTTGTTTCCAATATCGATGGTACACATATGGCAGAAACATTGAAAAAGGTCAATCCGGAAGAGACCCTTTTCATGATCGCTTCTAAAACCTTTACCACACAGGAAACCATGACCAATGCCTTCACAGCAAGAGCTTGGTTTTTAGAGCATGCAAAAGAGGAGAGTGAGGTAGCCAAGCACTTTGTGGCACTTTCTACAAATATTGAAGGGGTTAAAAACTTTGGTATTGCACCTGAAAATATGTTCCAATTTTGGAATTGGGTTGGTGGTCGTTATTCATTGACTTCTGCTATTGGGTTATCTATCGCCTGCGTCATTGGCTTTGACAATTTTGCTGCTTTATTAGATGGTTTTCACGCCATGGACAAGCATTTCAAAGATGCTCCTTTAGATCAAAATATGCCTACTTTATTGGCATTAATAGGCGTGTGGTACAACAACTTTTACGAAGCGGAGACTGAAGCAATTTTACCTTATGATCAATACTTGCACAGATTTGCTGCTTATTTCCAGCAAGGAAATATGGAAAGTAACGGTAAATATGTAGATCGCTCAGGAGTACCTGTGGATTATCAAACAGGACCGGTTATATGGGGCGAGCCGGGTACCAATGGACAGCATGCATTCTATCAATTGATCCACCAGGGGTCTAAAATCATTCCTTGTGATTTTATTGCTGCAGCTAAAAGCCATAATCCAATCGGTGAGCATCACCCAATTTTAATGTCCAATTTCTTTGCACAAACAGAAGCTTTAATGAAAGGTAAAACAGCTGAAGAAGTTGTGGCTGAATTAGAAGCACAAGGAAAATCAGCGGAAGACATAAAGAGAATTACTCCTTTCAAAGTATTCCAAGGCAACAAACCAACCAATTCACTTTTGGTGAAGCAAATTACTCCTTACACCTTGGGAAGTTTGATCGCTTTGTATGAGCACAAAATTTTTGTGCAGGGAGTGATTTGGAACATCTTTAGCTTTGATCAGTGGGGAGTGGAATTGGGTAAGCAGTTGGCTAAAAAAATCTTACCTGAATTGGCAGGTGACAATGAGGTGGTGACGCACGATGGATCTACGAATGGATTGATTAATGCGTATAAGGAAATGAGGAAATAAGGGGTTAATGGTTAAAAAGTTTAAAGGTTTAAAAATTAAACCTTTAAACTTTTTAACCATTAAACTTGACTCTTAGTGAGTAAGTACTTACTTTTGTTTCGATGACAGAACGAAAAGAAAAAATATTGACCTCTGCAACTCGA
Organism: Bacteroidota bacterium; assembly: GCA_038530915.1. GTDB lineage: Bacteria > Bacteroidota > Bacteroidia > Chitinophagales > Saprospiraceae > JANQPA01. The sequence continues at coordinate 6,149 of JBCBCD010000168.1, read as the reverse complement.
CTTTTTGCCAAAAGAGGGTTTGACAATACACCTACTAGTTTGATCGCTAAAGAGGCGGGTGTATCTGAGGGTTTGATATTTCGACACTTTGGAAATAAGGAAAAGCTATTAATTGCAATCATAGATGATGGCGAACAAAGAATCCGCACCCATGTAGCTTCAATCGTAATGGAAACGGATCCAGGTACTTTATTATCTAGAGCCATTGACCTTCCTATTACCTTGATAAAGAACGAAAAAGAATATTGGACCTTGCAATTTAACTTGAAGGTGCAAATAGAAAAAGTACATGCAGGAATTGCTAAGCAAGACTTTATGAAACCCTTTATGGTCGCAGTACAAAATGCAATGAAAGAGTTAGGTTTTGAAAAACCAGAATTTGAGGCACTACGACTGGCTTTTACATTAGATGGAATGTCTAAGGCTTTACTAGAAGATGTAACCGATAATGATTTTACAGATTTTAGGAATTATTTGAAGTCAAAATACCGATAGCTATTTTTTTATCTAATAAAGTAAGTGAGTACTTACTTTAAAATAAACTTAAAATGAAAAAAACAGTATTGATAACAGGTGCAAGTAGTGGTATCGGAAAAGCCACTGCACAATATTTTGCAGATCAGGGCTGGAATGTAGCCGCAACAATGAGACGACCAGAAAAAGAAAAAGATTTGGTTGAAACAGATGCTCTCAAGTTGTTTAGATTGGATGTACAAGATCAGGATAGTATAGATCTGGCAGTAAAGAATACTATCAATGCTTTTGGAAGCTTAGATGCTTTGGTCAATAATGCAGGATATGGAGCTATTGGCCCATTAGAGGAATCTTCACGGAAAAAAATTGAAAGACAATTTGATGTCAATGTATTTGGGTTGATAGAGGTGACCAAAGCAGTATTGCCTCAAATGAGAAAGCAAAAAAGTGGTGTTATTGTAAATATTAGCTCAGTAGGAGGAAGGATTACACTGCCTTTGACCTCTTTATACCATGGTACAAAATGGGCTGTAGAAGGAATTACCCAATCCTTGCAATATGAGTTAAATCCACTAGGCATAAAACTTAAGATCGTAGAACCTGGTGGTGTTAAAACAGATTTCACAACCAGATCTATAGATTTTGAAGATAATGAAATACCTGATTACGACCCTATCATGGGAAAGATGAAAAACATGATGAACGATAATAGTAATATGCCAAGTACCCCTTTGGACATTGCAAAAGTAATCTTTAAAGCTACTACTGACGGACGTAAAAAGCTTAGGTATGCAGCAGGCAAAGATGCTAAGCTATTCATGGGCGTATTAAGAGTATTTGGCGATAACGCAGTACAACGCTTGTTAAAATCGTATTTGAAATTATAAACAGGAAGGTAATGTAATCAATTAGCGTTGAGAGTCTAGTGAAAATACTAGGCTCTCAATTCTTCTTTCGGTTTGTTAATTCGGATAAATTGACTGTTAATCCTTCCATCAAATCAATTGCATCTTGCCAGTCATTAATGCTCCACTTTTCATTTGAAGTAGCGATCATTACTTTTTCAGTATCCGTAAAGATCCAAATTACTTTTCCCACACCAAAAGAAAGTAAGTCTTCTGTTTTTTCATGGTAATAACCTATTGGATTGTTGAGCTCACTTAATTCGGCTTTGGTGTCTATTTCAATAACCAAATCAGGAGGAACATTTAAATATTTATCATCAAGAGAATTGATTGCATCAGTGTGTATAACAGCAATATCTGCTGCTCGCCAATTTTTATGGGAAAACTGGATACCTAATTCATTGGTAAATACAATGTATTCTTTTGAGAGATAAGATTTTAGCAAAAAAATGAGTTCTGCCACTAAGTATGCTTGTATTTTACTACTTCCCATCACCTCCACTATTTTTTTCCTTCCACTCAAATAATCTTGATATCCCTTATAGTAAATGGGTTTTCCATTTACCATTTCATAGATAAGATTAGTGGGAACTTTCTCAATTGCACTACTCATAAAGCATTTGCTTTTATTAAAACAATAATGCGAATAATCTGTAAAAATGTCAACTTTTTGTTTGTAAATAAAATGGAGCATCCTGTAACAGGATACTCCAACATAATAAATCAATAACAAACAAACTATTTTAACATCAATTTCTTATTTGCCATACCATCACTAAATCTTAGCTTGGCTTCAAACAATCCTGCTGGAAGCACTTTCTTATTCAATTGATAAGTATGGTGGTTTATTTCTTTACTTCTTCTTTCATTTCAGACCAATCCCCATTATCACGAGAAACATTAGACTGTACAAAAACAGTTTGATTGGGTATCAATAGAGCTTCTATTTTTTCTTGTTTTTGTATGACCTTTGCAAATCTTAGTTTGCTGATTTGAGCATCTATAAAGGTGGCTAATATCATAACCAACAAGATAGTTAGCATAATGATTCTCATGATAGTTAGGCTTTTGTGTCTATTTGAATGGGTACGTTAGTAGTTTCGCCGTATTCGTTTTGTTATTTAGACTCAAAGGAAAAAAAAGAGTAACACTATTTTTTAAAAATCACCCAAAATAGTGATTAGCCTATTTTAAATAGTTGATTATCAGGGCTTCTCTAAGTTGGTAGATTGCTGTTACATGTGCTTGTGAAGCAGAGTTTGCCATAATTATTACTGCTAGTTTGGCTTCTGGTATCAAAATCGTGTGACAATAATAGGTGCCTGCACTACCATCGTGAGAACTAACTTTCTTGCCATTTATTACTGTATTCCCCCAACCATAGCTATAATTATCAAAACCAAAATGAAGTTTTTTATAGTTTTCAGCTTTTAAAAAGTTATCTGTTTCATTGAGGCCTTGAAGGTTTAGCTGGATGAATTTGGAATAATCAATGATGTTCATAGCAATGTCTCCAAAAGGAGCCGCATAAGGGCGTAGCTGATAAAAATGATCAGGAGGCAATGCAGTCAAACCTTGCCCTTGGTCCATATGTCCCCAAGGGTTGGAAATAGTTTCTTTATTTGGAAAACCCAAGAAATGCTCAAGCTCTAATTCGTTAAAGTATTTATCCAGTAAATCCTCAAAAGACATCTCAGCTACTGACTCCATCAACCAAGCAGCAATAGCATAGCCTGCATTGGAATAAGTCCCTTTGGTTACTGCGTCTTCTTTAAGGACAAATTTTGAAAAAGCAGCTCTTTGTTCAGAAAGACTTCCTTCAGGATCTGCTACTTTTAAAAATTCTGCACCTGCGGTATAGGGCTGTACACCTGCCTGATGTGATAGAAAATCTCCAAGACTTGTATTGACAAAAGCTTCATTTATTTTACCTTTTATCTCAGGCCTTAGTTCTATGGCTTTATCTTCTAATTTTAGCTTCCCTTCTTCTTCTAATTTCATGGCAATAAAAGCGGTGATTGCTTTAGAATTAGAACCTAGGTGAAACTTATTTTTCAATGTCACCTTTTCCTCTCCATTGATTTGTGTAGTTCCCCCAATCCCAAATTGGATATCATCAAGAGTGATTACTGCTGCTGTCAAAGCAGGAATACCACTTTCGTTAAGTGCTTTATTTATCATTGAATCGATCTCAGGTGAAGAAGTCTGTGAATATGCCATAACTGAAAATGTGAAAGACAAAAATATTGAAGTGATTAGTTTGTAGGACATGGTTTTTTGTTGTTTCCCGATAAGTTACTGATCTGTCTATCGAGAAAAGATATAGTTCTACCATATGATAAAATTGATCGATAGAACCAATAGATAGAAGAATTCTTTGTTGAATAGGATGTCCTTGTACTGACATAATCTGGTTTTGGTTCAACCTGCTTTGTCTTTAAATTGTAGAATTATCTGTATTATACGTAGATGGATGGGTTGAAAACTGAAGTGGGATATTAACTTAGCAATCGAAAACATTACTTGAAGCTAGCTTAAACTTATGATTCAATTAAAACAAATTGCCTTAGGAATAATAGAACAATCTGTAGAGTATCTTAATCAAATTTCTAAGGAAACCTACCAGAGTAAAATTCCAAGCTTATTAGACGCTACAATTGGACAACACACTCGCCATTTTATTGAGTTTTTTCAGTGTTTAATGGATCAAATTGAAAAGAATGCACCAATAGACTATTCTAAGCGCAAACGCAACCCGGATATCGAAAGTGATCCCTCTTATGCTATGTATTGTCTGGATCTGGTAAGAACACAAATATTAAATCTAGATGTAGAAAAAGATTGTGTGATGGAATGTGCGAAGTACTATTCAATTGGTGAAGCTTTATTGGTGCCCAGTTCAATTGCAAGAGAGCTGGTATTTAATATAGATCATGCCATTCATCATTTGGCTATGGTCAAAATGGGGATAAAAGCAGTAGCACCGGAAATAAAATTGTCCGAAGAGTTTGGGTATGCACCATCGACTGTTAGCTACCTTAAACAGTCGGTCTAAGATTTACTATATGCTGAAGCATCCAACATTAATCAGAATATTCAACTGGGAGTATTGGCCATTTTACCTTACTCAGCTACCGGTCTTGTTTATATGGTTTTTGTTGGGGATACGTACTGGAAAGTTTGGCTTTCTCACCATCGTTAATCCTGCTATAGAAACAGGGGGACTTTTTGGGGAATCAAAGATGGATATCTTAAAAATGATTCCAACACCTTACTTACCGCTTAGTTTTTTTGTGAAAAAAAATGATCATGATTTTCAAAAATGGAAGACTACTCTCATTAATGAAAAAATAGAACTACCTTTTATCGTTAAGCCGAATAGAGGAGAGAGAGGTCTTTTGGTAGAAAAAATAAATACTTGGGAGGAATTTCAAGAATATTTACAAGAATCTAATTTCGATTTTATCATACAGGAATACATACATGATCCATTAGAGTTATCTGTCTTATGTTATCGTATTCCCAAAACCAATGAAGCCCGAATTACTTCCATCTGCGAAAAAGAAATGCTTTACGTGATTGGTGATGGTACATCTACCCTTGAAGAATTGGTAGGTTCAAAACCTAGAGCCATCCTCCAAAAAGAAAGAATGGCTAAAAAACATGCTGATAGTTGGAATAAGGTGGTCCAAAACGGAGTCACTTTTATTTTGGAACCTATCGGGAACCATGCCAGAGGGACCAAGTTTTTGAATACCAATCTTGAAATCGATCAAACACTGACTAAGCTATTTATTTCAGTCTTGGATCAGATGGAAGATGTACATTATGGAAGGTTTGACATTAGAGCAAAGAGCTGGGAGTCATTAAGGCAGGAAGGTACATTCAAAGTCATGGAATTTAACGGAGTTGGGAGCGAACCCGCTCACATTTATGATCCTACTTACCCGATCTGGAAAGCATACGTAGATTTATATAAACATTGGAAAATCATGTATCGCATATATCAGACAACAAAAAAAGAAGGTCATCGACCTATGAGCTTCAAAGAGTTGTTGACTTCTTATAAAGCTTATCAAGTATATCTGAAAAAAGTTAAAGGAGAATGAGTTTGATCTTTCAATTTCTAGTAGGATTCATAGTTAGTTTTGCTGGCTCTGTGTGGCTCGGTACTATTAATATGACGGTCACCATAGCAGCCATTAAAAGATCTTTTAAAACGGCTATATGGGTTGGTATAGGAGCTTCTTCTGTCGAATTTTTTCAGGCTTTTCTTTCTTTATACTTTATAAAACAGCTATCTGGTAATTCTTCAATAAGCTTTTACTTACAATGGCTATCTATACCTGTCTTATTGGGATTGTTCCTTTACTTCTTTTTCAAGAAAAATGCTGAGAAAAATGAAATAGAATATAAAGAAGTGGATTCCAATGGATTCTTGGTAGGCGCATTAATAAGTGTTTTAAATATCCTGGCCATATTATTCTGGAGTGTGGTAGGCTCCTATCTACAATCAGCCAACTATATCCAATTGCAGCCACTAGACATAGCTATAACGGCTTTGGGAATCGCTTTTGGAACTTTTGCTGTATGTGTCTTATATGCCATTTTTGGTCAATACATCAAAGCCAAGTATGATCATTTGACACAATATGCTTATAAAACGATGAGTTTCTTGTTTCTCATCATGCTCATGGCTCAGCTCATGAAGAATCTTGATATCTTATGATATTGCGATCCTGTGATGCAATTCTGCAAATTTGTTTAGCT
>JBCBCD010000167.1:0-10158 GCA_038530915.1 Bacteroidota bacterium | reverse complement strand
GAATCACCTTGCGGATTTGCCTCGATCAGCTTAAAAATCTGATCGATCAAAAACACTACTTATTTTTGTCCAACCACTTAATCACTACTAAATATCTATGAGGCTGCCTTGCCAACTAAAGTTAAGACATTCAGGTCAGTACCGGCAGAATAAGCATTCAATTCATTGATCAACTCTGGGTTGACAGTAGTGCTGAATAAGTTTCTTGACTTTCTATCATCAGCTACTTCCAGCTTCATTTGTTTGGCTATTTTTTTCACCAAGTTGCCCATATTTCTGGCATAAGCTACTCCTTTACCCATTGCCATATACAAATCAATGACGCCTGTACGGATCGTTTCATACTTATCTACTATAGATAACATCTGTCTGATATTTTTTCCCTTTGCACTATGCCCTAAGAATTCAAATCTATTGCGCAGCTGTGTACTATCGTAGCCCAATACCTGTGCCCTGTAGGTCCACCAATTGTTTGCTTGCCCTTCATTACGGGATTCGTACATTTTTAAATGTTGCCTTTCACAAGATTCCTGACAAGACATCAAGCTCATTGCTTTGGCCAACTCCATAGCTGATAATATTTGTTCTGGGCTGAAGCGATCCAATACCTCATCTTCCTTTTCTACAGACTTAAACCATCTGGAATACTTGAGTTTATTCTTACTCTTAGAAGCAAGTGTTATCAATCGGGCAAATTCAATTGATAAATAATAATCCTCGATAATGTTCGGCTTTGAATCTTTCTTCACCGGGGCATAATCTTTCATTCTTATGGGCTTACGTATATCATCTGAAAAGGAATATACATCTGTAAGCCACTTTTTGACATTGCTGGCATAGTGTTCATTTTTCAACTCCAAAGCCAAGTGAAGCCCTGTTGCTCTTACCACCTTTGTCCCTTTTTTACTGATATAAATTTGTAAATCCATAATCTTAAAACGTTTTGTTGGTACAAATATACACTTTTTGTTTTAAAAAAGAAACAAATAACTTTATTTTAAAACAAAAAATGTTTTTTAATCATAAATCGTTGATTTTAAACAGCTTAAATAGTTACTGATTGTTGGTTTTTCGTTTTTAATGTAGAATAAATACTCTGTTGTTCTATGTTTATATCTTCCTGTAAGCAAAAAACCAACAACCAACAACCAACAACACCATTTCCATCAATACACTTACTTTCCTTTTTACTATCTTCATGAATCCTTAATCAACTCAAGTAGCTCAACAATAAAGTAATATTGTTCAGGTGCTTAAATCTAAAAACTAACAGCGATGAGATACTTTTGGACTACATGCGTAATCCTTCTATTCTGTGCGTTAAATATGGCGTTCGCACAAAGACTTCCCAGATTGATTAAATGGGCAGACAATCAGCATTTTGTAATACAAAAAGAAGGTGAATACCTTAAGGTAAATGCTCAAAACGGTAAGGAAGAAAGCTATGAACTTAGTGAAGCTCCCAGTTTAAGAAATCAATTGCCGGCAGGAGTGAATTCTACTTTTTTCAACACGTCTATGTCACCCAGTGGAAAAAAAATGATCATCAATCAAAACAATGACTTGTTTTATTTCGATGATGAAAGTGAAGAGCTTAGACAACTAACGGCTAATTCAGATGGAGAACAAAACCCAACTTTCTCACCTGATGAGTCTCACATTGCATTCACCCGTAATAAAAATCTCTACTCTAAAGACCTTAAAACTGGTCTGGAGAAGCAATTGACTACTGATGGTGGTGGATTGATCTATAATGGATTTGCTTCCTGGGTTTATTATGAAGAAATCCTTGGAAGAGGTTCGAGATATAGAGCTTTTTATTGGTCACCGGATAGCAAGCATATTGCATTTTTGCGTTTTGACGATGCTGAAGTACCTGAATTTCCCATTTATCACAATGAGGGAGAAGATATGTCACATGGCTACCTGGAAAGAACTCGCTATCCTAAATCCGGTGATCCTACACCAGGAGTTGAACTTGGCATAGCACATTTGGAAGATGCTTCTCTTTCATGGGTAAAAAAAGATGCTTCTCTTGATTACCTGGCATGGGTATTCTGGACGCCTGATAGCAAACAGTTGCTTTATCAGCAAATGGATCGTGATCAGACCATTTTGCACTTGAAAGCTGCTAATCCTATTACAGGAGATTCAAAAATCATCCATAAAGAACAACAGTCGACCTGGTTGGATTTTTATAATGAAATCAATTTTCTTAAAGACAATGATTCTTTCATCGTATTGAGTGACCGCAACAAATGGAAGAACATCTATATGCATACCATTTCTTCAGGAAAGGTTAGTCCTATCACACAAATGGATTGGAGAGTGACCAGCATTGATCGTGTGGATGAAGACAATAAACGCGTGTTCTTTGCTGGTACTGCAGGCAACGGTACTCAATCACACTACTTTGTGGTCAATTTTGATGGTACAGGTTTGAAACAATTAACCAAAGATCCAGGTACACACAGAGTTAACTTATCTCCTGATGGAAGCTATTTTGTCGACAACTTCAATAGCCACAAACATCCTGGCAAAATGATGGCAGGAAGCACTGATGATAGCAAACAGAAAATGCTTTTTGAAATAGAGAAAAATGCCAATGAAGAGGCAGGAATTACTGTTGAATTTTTTACCGTACCTTCTACAGATGGATTTGATTTACCAGCTTATTGGGTTTTGCCTGCTAACTTTGATGAAAACAAAAAATACCCTATTGTCTTCACCATTTATGGTGGCCCGGATGCAGGTACCGTTTATGATCGTTACCGCAATTTCTCTACTAATTTTATGACCAACAACGACATCATTGTTTTTGCAGTGGATCACCGTGCCTCTGGCAAGTTTGGAAAAAGAGGTCTCGATTATATGCACAGAAGTTTGGGCAAATGGGAAATTCACGATTATGTAGAAACCGTAAAATGGCTGAGAAAGAAAAGTTTCATCGATGAAACCAAAGTAGGTATTACAGGTGGTAGTTATGGTGGATACATGACTGCACTTGCACTTACTAATGCTGCGGACTACTTCACACATGGTGTATCACGTGCGCCTGTTACCGATTGGAGATTGTATGACAATGTGTATACTGAACGCTATATGGACACACCACAGGATAATGCAGAAGGTTATGATGCTGGTTCGGCAGTTGTTCATGCTGATAAATTAAAAGGCGAGCTTTTGTTAATTCATGGTACAATTGATGACAATGTGCATATGCAACAAACCATGCAATTGATCAGTAAGCTACAAGATCTGGGTAAAGACTTTGAGTTGATGGTTTATCCAGGTAATCGTCATGGTATCAGAGGGGCAAAAGGAAGACATGCCGCTAATTTGTCGAATAAGTTTTGGACCAAACACTTTGTGGAGGATAATAAGTCTTCTAGTGTAAAACCATAAATGGGTGTAGGGAGTAATCACAAACCAATTTGTGTATAACATAAAATAAAGTACAAAGGCTAGATAATGATTTTACTGTCTTTGGTCTTTAGTCTGGAATAATTTTTGGGAAGAATAGAGACTAAAGACCAAAGACAGTTTGTGTATCCAAGTTTTTATATGTCAATCCATGTAGGTTATAGGTTCTCTCTACTCAAAAATATCTAAATAGAAGAACTATTTCTTACTTCAGCTATTACAACCGTGAGATTAGTGGATTATTCTACACATTGAGCTAAGGAATTATGAATGTAAGAAGTTTGCTGGCATTGCTTAGAAATGTATCTGTCAAGTCTGTTGAAAAAGGAGAAATCTTAATCAAAGAGAAAGCAAGTGGGAAAGAAGTTTTTTTTATAAGGAAAGGATTAATCCGTAGTTTTTATACTGACGACATGGGGGATGAAATCACTTTTCAACTCTATTCGGAACATCATATGGTCACTAATATACATTCCCTTCTGTTTAATGAGCCTTCAAAATTTACTTACCAGGCCTTGGAGGATACCAAAACGTATGGCATTAATTATGCCTCGTTTATGAAATTGACGTCAATGGATCCTGAGTTATTAAAATTAAACAGGATGCACTTTGGTAAGAGAGCAATGAAACAAGCCTTTCAACGTGTTGAATCTTTTGTTTTCCTCTCTCCGGAAGAACGCTACAAAAGATATGTAAAAGATTACCCCAATGTAATCAACCGGGCACCAGATAAGTATATAGCTCATGTGTTGGGCATTACTCCTGTCTCTTTGAGTCGAATAAGAAACCGCATTGCCAGCAAAAAAAATTAGTCCACACTAGACTTTATTCTAAATAATTTTGTATGCCCCAAAAAGCGTCTTTTAAATCAATACTGCGTCTTGTCCTCACCTTAATAGCTAAGGCTATTAGGCTCCGGGCTTTCCTTGTCTTGATTCAAAATCCATCTTTTTGTGCTCATAAAACTATTTTAGAATAAAGTCTACTCAGTTCTTATCTTTTGTTAATTTACTTCGCTTTTGATTTGACATAATTTTGTATCGAATAAAAATTAAAGTTAAAATGGTACCATTGAAAGTCAAGTTAATTGCTGTATTAGGAGAACTTATCTCTCATGCTGCTTTGCCTTTAGTAAGAAAGCTATATCCTGATCTAAAGATAGATGTTATCAATGATTCAGGTCAAGGCATTGGAGATCCGGGCGGATTCGAAGCACTGATTACCTATTGGAACGCTCTTACCTTTTTCCCTTCAAGTTGTACCGATTGTATTGGATCAGACGGAAATCTAACTGGTCTTCATAAATACCAGCTTACCGAAGACAATAACATTAGACTTGCATATATAACTGCCACACAAGATGCAACTGCTGCTGCAGGCTTATCAGGAGGTGGGTCCAGTTTGGAAGCACAACTCTTTGAGGCAGCTGGTGAACTCAATACTGCTTTCCCGGAGCGTTTCCAGAGTTTGATTGCCAATGGCGATGAACATACGTTCATACAGAGACGATTCGATTTTGAGATTGGTAGTACTACTGTAAGACAATGGGTCACCAATATGGTGACGGGCAACACGCAGTGGGTTTCTGATAAGGACTGATCCAAAGAATCAGATTTTCCAACATAATTTAAATCATATATAAAAGGGACTGTGTAGTGTGTAGTGTGTAGTGTGTAGTGTGTAGTGGGAAAACGCTTCCATACATTACAGTTAAGGTATTAAAGGTCAATAAAGTGTAAGGTATTTCAGCCTCTACACCCTAAACCCTACACTCTCCCCCATATGCTGTACAACTTTAAAAAACTTTACAAAATGAAAAAAACTATTCTTTTACCATTATTCATTTTATTGGCTGCTATTAATATTTTAATGGCTCAGAACACAACGGTTAACTATCCAATAGGACCTTTTGCTACTTTTTTTGATGGAGAATTGGTGAACGCAGACTATTGGTCTGATGAGCCCAAAATCCTTTCTGCTGGAATGGGATTTTGCGATATTGGTGGTGTACCCGTAGCTACGCTCACAGAAGAAATAGTCAGACAAGTAGGAGGTGCATGGTTGTCTGATATTGATTGCGATACGACTAATGCTGGTTTTTTTACTTCTACAGCAACACAACAACAACTGGGCTTGGTCTACATTTTACAAACTCCTTATGGAACATTGAAAGATGGAGCCATTGGTTTGGACGGCTTACCCATTGTATTCAGCTGGCCCGTGCTGACTAGTACCATTGACTTGACCGATTTCCAATTTACCTTGAATACAGGAGAAATAGTGACGCCACTGGCCGCCAGTTCACAACCCAATTGGGAGAATAATGAGCGCAATTGCGTCGTAGTATGGTCTGAATGGGGAAACAGGCTACCGAGTAGTGATCCCAATGCACGATTCCCTGTAAAATTAGAAATCGTAGCGGATGATACCCCCTTAACTTTAGTAGGTCCTAATGGTCAGTTGTTCAATGCGGTAGGACTCACCTGGGAAACAGATTCCAGTCCTTATGATGAAAATAATGGCCCCCGATTGGTGGGTGCAAAATTGAATTATGTAGGCGATGGTCCTGTTGGAGAAGGGGTGAATAATTCTCTTACAGAACAAATATTAGCTGGCTCACTATCCCCAAACTCTGAATTTGACCTTTATGGAGGTGGTGATTTTAGACTACGTATGTTGACTACCGGAGGTTTTTCTCCTGATGGGGTACGAGGAGTACTTCCTACTGATTATGAAAAATTCTTCAGAATTCATGTGCTTGGAGAAAATGGTGATACCGTATTGATTGAAAAAGATAGTGTTGATTATCAAGTAATGGGCGGTACATTAAGAGTTATTGGTCTTTCTGATTTAGGAGCAGTAGAAGGAAATGGTGTGGAGTACGGCGATTGCTATACAGAAGATCGGGACAATTATATTGATATTATACTGGTAGGAGATACTGCGGCTGCCAGGAATATTCTATTTCTTGAAATTCCAAGTTTGGAAGTAGAAGGTTATCAGCCGTTTTACAACCCTGGCGGACCTGGAACCACTCCATTTCCGGAAGTAACTTACAATCAACCCGGACCGAGAGATTTAGAGCCTGTTATTATCGCTTTGGATGATCCTATGCGGGTCACCTATGATGTAAGGCAGCAACCGAATGAAATTGATTTTGTAACTTACAATACAGCTCTCCTACCGCTGTTACCCGAGGGAATCGAGTACGATCCGAACAGAGAGGGCTTTATAGTTTCTTCAGCAATTGGGGGAGCCATCAACCTCATCCGCACAGATGGCTCGGTTGAAAATATAGTCCCACCGACCGTTTTCAATGGTAATGGAACTTTTGGTTTACAAATAGACAGAAAAAACAATAGACTATTGGCAGTAGCTGGAAATATACAAAATCCTTCAATAGCACAGTTGTTCCGTTTTAATTTAGAAGATGGTTCTTTGATTGATTCTATAAATTTAGCAGCACTCCCTACAGGACCAGGCTTGCCATTGAATTTTGTTAATGATGTGGCGGTAGATAATGAAGGCAATGCGTATGTTACCAATTCTGATAAAGGCATCATATATAAAGTTGATTTTGCTGGTGAAGCATCTGTCTTTTTCCAGGACAACAGTCTCGCTCCGCCCAACCCAATTATGGGTACAGGTTTTAATGGCATTGAATACCATGAAGATGGTTTTCTTCTTGTCGTTCACTCTGCCAATGATAAGATCTATAAAATTATGATTGACAATCCATCTGAAATTACTGAGGTAGGCATACCTGCAGGTTCTTTGCGTAGTGGTGATGGTATGTTTTTAGCTGGTGATGAATTGGTAGTGGTGAGTAATACAGCAAATGAAGCCACTGTAGCCGATGAAAGTAACCCACTTGTTCCGTTTGTTACCAAGTTTATGACCAGTGATGATTGGAATTCTGCCGTTCAGGTAGGCGATACCTATGCTACGGGTGATCTTTTCCCAACAACAGTGATCAAGGTAGGTGAGGATTATTTTATCAATTATGCTTATTTCAATTTTCTTGCATACCAAAACAATCCTGTCAACTATTTAATTTCTAGGGCAAACTTTGATTTCAACGCTAGATTTTCCGGTTCAGCAACCGAAATTCCAAGAGTAAACACGCCCATAGTGCCCTTTTCATACGGGGAAGAGTATCCGGAACCTTATTATGCAGATTGTACTACCCCAATTGAAGAAGGTGTTCCAGACTTAAGAGGAGATTGGATAGAAACTACTGTTACCATCAATGGAGAAGAAATTGTGGCTCAGCCTAATCCACGTCGTGAACGCATCGAGCAATGTGGCAACCGAATTCTTATTGCAAGTGATGGAGTATTGCATGAAGTGTTCGAAGCAGACAATACGATGTTTAATGGTGTCAATGATGTCGATTCAACAGGCTTGCCTGTCCACTTAACAGGTAGGTTTGAGAATAATGTCTTTATACTTACTCCTCAAGTTACTGATACGACCTTAATAGTGCCGGACATCACTAGAGAATTAATTCAAGATGATGATGGAAATGACGTAATCAAATATGTCAATCCCTTATTAGGTACGAACTCAACACGATATTTGCGAACTGAATCAGGAACTGTCTCTACTCGAGACTTAACTGTTACCAATAATTTCAGAGTAGCACCTAATCCTTTCCGGAACCAAACTATAGTGACTTGGAATAATGAAAAGAATGAAATTTTTCATGCTCAATTATTCAATGTAACGGGTCAGGTCGTAAGAAGCTATCCTCATATTTATGGCTCATCCTTACTGGTAAAGAAAGAAGATTTATTAGAAGGTATGTATTTCTTGAACATCATTGATGGAGCAGGAAATTTTGGGACATTAAAATTATTAATACAGGAATAATCCATTGACGAAGCTGTTTAATAACTCGTTCCTCGTTCTGAGCAGCCTGAGAAAGTTTTTCTGTGTCTATTTTACGAAAAAAGCAGAGCTTTTTTCGTAAAATAGACACAGAAAAAATATTATTTGCTGGTGAATCCGGAGGGCGAGACAGCCTACTCCAAAACTATTTTTTCACCTGCTTTTCTAAAAAAGTATTAATCTGATCGTATTCTTCCTTTCCCTTTTTAGTTAGGTAAGGTAAAATCATATACCAACTCATATCCACCAAATCCATTTGTTTTTTAAAGATAACATCAGGCTTGAAGATTTTAGTCTGTAAATTCCAAAAGGCCCCCATCATCCAAATGTTATGGGTTAGATAATCATAATTGATTCCTTCACTTTCAGGGATCATTCTACCGGTTTCTATGTAATGTTCGAAAAGCGATCTCCCTTGTTTTAAGCGCATTAAGCTGGTTGCCTTGTAGAGTTCACCTACCTCAGGATAATTATGAAGAATAAAAAATAAGTCTTGGGAGAAGAATCGATGTTTTTCCATGAAGTCCCGAAATTCCGCCATAATCTTCCTAAAATCATCTAAAGTCAAATAGCCCGTCAGTTTTATAAATTCTATAGATTCTGCATGCATATTCTCGTACACTTCTTTTACCAATATTGATTTGGTCTTAAAATGATAAGTCAAGTTACCTGTGCTGATCTCCAATGCTGCAGCTATCTGATTGGGTGATGTTGAGGAAATTCCCTTTTCATTAAACAACTCAACCGCCTTAATAAGAATCTTTTCCTTTAACTTCATTTTTAAAAATTAGCACTTAAATACTATTTTATCTTTATAATTAGTACAAAAGTACTAATTTTGACAACAACTAATTTATACAACCCAAAATTTTAACAGAAAGTAAAAAAGAATTCAAAATGAAAGTAGAAAACTTAAGAATAATCCTTTTTTCTTTTTTGGCACTACTATTAAGTTGCCAACCAGTGCAAGTTCCAGACTATATCTTATCAGAAGAGGTACCTCCAATTGACAAAACGAGAGAACCTAAGATCCTCTCTGCTTTCTTTGGCTTGGACAATGCTCTAAATCAAAAATCAAGGCTAATTTGGCGAAAAGCACCGGGAAAAGATGGTTTACCTATTGTCTTTTCACATGAAATTGATCCTGAAACCATGGATGCTTCAGATTTTCAACTTAAGACTCAGAAAGGAGATATCTTTGGTGTTGATTTTGTTTCTTTCAAACCCGCAGTTGAAGAGTTTGAATTGAGAACAATACTACTCATTGGCGATTACGGTGATTATCCTGATAATGAACCTGTTGAAGTTGAGATCATTGGAGAATTAAAAACCAGAGATGGTCGGGATTATAAAGGTCAAAAACTGGCAGTTACTCCATTGGAAGAAGGACCATTTTTGAGTTATGCAGAATACTTTGTGATAGACGATGATTTTCCATACGTTGAGAAGGGCAATGGATGTGATTGTCCCAAAGAGGAAACATCAATTGTAGTAAAGGCAGTATGGTCTGGCGGAGTTAGAAATAAAGATGGAGATGAATTGGGTGATGCTGAACTTAAGAACTTTCATGTCACTCTTGTAGTTGAAAATGACACCATTGAAGTCCATCCATTCCAACTAGCAGATCTCAGCGACAATGAAAACAATATCGATTTGTGTATCAAACAAGCAGGTACTCCGATTTCAGTACGAGTAGATGCAAATGTAGCCATTGATCCCAGAGATGATTTGAATCCAGCCACAGAAGTTAAGGTGCTAAGTAGATGGTAAGAGAGTTGAGGGTGTAGGGTGTAGGGTGTAGGGTGTAGGGGGAAAATACTGACTGACACGTCCTGTCCATCCTTT
>JBCBCD010000166.1:836-10164 GCA_038530915.1 Bacteroidota bacterium | reverse complement strand
ACTGACCTAGGAACAATTGGAAAATATTCATTAGAGGAGATCAATCAGTATGTTAAGAATCATGTCATAGATTTTCCTGTTTATATAGACATTAAAAAACAAACTTATGATTCCTTTGAGGTTGAAGGTACCCCTCACTGGGTAATAATTGATCCGGATGGCAAAGCTTTACGTTCTATTTTTGGTTCTAGGCCGAATGCACTCCAAAGATTGTACTATTTACTTATGGAAGCACTGTATAATGAAGAAGAATGATAACTAAAAAGCACTTTGTGTGTTATTGGATTAGAGAAAAATCTTGAACAAAATGAGTTTTTTAAATCGTATAAGAAATGCTAGTGCCAATCAGCACAACAGCTGGAAAATATTGAATGATAGCAGCCAGCTGGATGAAATCGATGAGATTTCTACAAGTAAACCTGTCGTTATTTTCAAGCATAGCACCTCCTGCGGGACAAGTGCATTTGCTAAGCATGGAATGGAAGCAGAATGGGATTTTGAGGATGCCGATTTAGACTTTTTCTATTTAGATCTTTTAAGATACAGATCTGTATCTAATGAAGTAGCTAGCCATTATAGCGTTGTGCATCAATCACCACAAATTCTGCTTATTAAAGATGGGAAAGCCATTTATGATACCTCCCATTTTAATGTAAATATTGGTTCTATCAAAAAAGCATTGGCCAGCGTATGAGAAAAATAATAATTGCTGCCAAATCAGATAATAATGTAATTGGAAAAGACAATGATTTGGTTTGGGATCTTCCTGCTGATCAACGTTTTTTCAAAGAACAAATAGAAGGCCAGTTGTTGTTAACTGGCCGCACTTCTTTCGAGTCTGAACTTGGCGTAGAGCTTTTTACTGACAATCCTAAGGTGCTGGTTCTTACCAGACAAAAAAACTATAGTGCACCTCCTGCCAAAACATATGCTTCGTTAGAAGATGCTTTTGAATATGCTAATGGATCCGGAGTAGAGAAAATTTTCATATTAGGTGGCCAAAAGGTTTATGAAGCTTCTTTAGGTCTGGTTGATGAAATAATTATGACGGAAGTCCATGGGATTTTTGAGGGAGATGCTTTTTTTCCGGATTTTGATCCTAATGACTGGGAGGAAGCAAAAAGAGAAGATTTCCCTTCTGACGAAGAGAATGCTTATCCCTATTCTTTTGTATGGTATAGGAAAAAGAGTAATTGATATAAACCTTTTAGATCAGTGATCTTGATCATTTCAAAGAATAAAATAAGGCTATAAATTTTGTCATGTTCCAAGTCAATATGGGACTATTTACTAACCAAATACTTATAGCCATGATTAATAAAATTCTTTTTCCAGCGGAATTTGCCCCATATGACCGTATTACCTATCGATACGTATACGAGTTAGCCAAGTATTTTGAAGCCGAGGTAGTAGTGATGCATAGTTATGCTGCCGTAGCTGCTTTAGGCAGAGGAGATGATAATGAAAGAATGGCTGAGGTCTTCGAAAAACTCAACGATTTTGTTGACGAAAATACGCCTGTAGATTTTAAATCCTTATCCATTGATCGGTTTGCAGAAAATGATTACGGTGCAGATGGGATTTTGAAAGTAGTAAAACGTGAGAATGTTGATTTGATCATTACCAGCATGCAAAGTGAAATTAATACTGGTGTCACGAATATGAGTGACCACGTTTTAGCCTTAATCAGAAGAGCGGATATACCAGTATTGGCAGTTCCTCCTACTGCCACTTATCATTCTTTTAAAAAGATTGTCTTTTCAACCAATTTTGAATTTGATGATCTTCTAACCATTAACTTCCTTAAAGAATGGGCTGATGCTATAGAGGCTGAAGTACACATCCTTCACATTCTTAAAAATAAAAACTCTGTGAAAGAAGCGTCTCGGATGGATGCTTTGATAAAGGCATACAGCGGTCAGAATGGTTTAACTTTTGATTTCGTCAGTGGTGAAAAAGTCATAGATTCTATAGAAACTTTTACAGAAGCCATCAATGCTGATTTGGCCGTCTTTACCACCCATAAAAGAGGATTGATAGGTAGGTTATTAGAGCCTAGTGTGACTCAAAAAATGGCGAAGAAGCTTCATGTACCCATTTTGGTGATTAAAAGCTGATTCTAATTAGTTGTTGGTTGTTGGTTTTGCGGAATTTTTTCCGCAATAAAAACTAAAAACCAACAACCAACAACCCAAATTATTCCGGCTTGATACTCTTAACTATTGTATTCAACAAAAACAACACTCCAATAAACAGGGATAATCTTCCAATAATATCTCCCCAACGCACATAAAAAGTAATGCGATTATTGGGCTGTATGTTTGTGCTAATAGCCGTAGCCTCATTGTAGCTAGTAATATTACTCAATTTACCTTGAGGGCTTATAAAGCAGGAAATACCCGTACTGGCAGCTCTTACAATTGGCTTTCGACTTTCTATGGCCCTTAAGCGGGCAAATTGTTGATGCTGTCGATGCCCGGCCGTATTATCCCACCAACCATCATTAGTCATAATAAAAATAGTTTGAGCTCCTCTACGTATGTATTGGGTAAGATATTGACCAAATACGGATTCATAACAGATAACGGGTGCTACTTTTGTGGCTCCATCAAATACAGCTCTTTTGGGTTGTGTGCCAAAGCTGGCAGTTGTTCCACCAAAACTTTCTACAACAGGCTTAAGAAATCCAAGTGCTGTTGCAAAAGGGAAAAATTCCGGACCTGGGACCAGTTTTGATTTTTTATACATATCAGCTTTGGTTTTCTTACTATTCATTTGAAGAGCGGCATTATAGACTTCAAAATAAATGGTCTTACCATCTAGTACTCGTTTTCTTACTGATGGAGAGGTGATTGGATTATTTCCCAATTCATTATAAATACTGAATCCACCTACTAAATTCAAATTAGGATAGGTAGTTAGCAGATCTTGTAAGCGTTGTACTTCAGGGTATTTATCAAATTGATCCAACCTAAAATAGCCAAAAGTTGATTCTGGCAAAACGAGGTAATCAGTTGTCGGCGAAAGATATTGTTGAGCGAGGCCTAATATTTCTTCTACCTGAGTAATGCCTGCTATTTTGTCTTTTTCATAATGAGGTTCGTAATTAGGTTGAATGGCAATTACTTCTATTTCTTGTGTCGCATCTTGATTTTGACCAGCTAGCAAAAAACTGATTACCATCGGCAAAAACAATAGGAGTAAGGTGTAAATCAATACACGAGGGGACACTTTTTTTCTTTCAGAAAAAAGAAAACCTTGTAATAAGCGAAACAAGAGTATATTGACCCCTAAGATATAGACCGTTCCTCCAAGCGCTCCGGTGTATTCATACCATTGTATGAGAGAGGGTAGAGGAGCCAGTCCATTTCCTACTGTTAACCAAGGCCAGGCGAGATCCCATCGATAATGAAAATATTCGAAGCCCAACCAGTAAACCAGCAATGAAATGTAATTAAATCGGGGGAGAATAATTTTTGTCTGATGATAAAGTACTATAACCAAAGCCATTAAAGCAGAATTGGCCGTCACAGCAAAAATTCCGGCACCCAGAGAGGCATTGGCCAACCAATAGGTAGAAATAATATTCCAAATGGCAAAGGCATGAAATGAATATCTGAAAACTTGCCATCTTTTAGATCCGGATTGATCTTTCCCAATCAAATATTCGACTCTGAGTAAAGGGATAAATGCAATGAATAACAAAGGCGTGAGCCCAATATCACCTGGAAAGGCAATACCCAATAAGAGACCACTTAGTGTTGACCATGTAAAAGGATGATCTAATTTTAAATTCATCAGGTCTTTTCTAAAGAAAAGCGCTGCTAACATCGTCCAAAAACTCAAAAAAGCAAATAAAGATAAATGTCCCCATAGGAGTTCCTGACGAGCTCTTAAAAAGATTTGATTACCAATCAAAAAGGTAGATAAAAGAGATACAAGTATTATGATCGAAGGGAAATAACGTTTCAACTTTCTTATACTTTTGGTATAGGAGCAAGTTAGGAAAAAGGAGGAATAGTTTAAAGGTGGTAAGGTCGAATTAAACCCTTCCACCTTTAAACCCTTAAACTTAATTAGTCAGTAGCCACATGGCTGTATTGATGTTATCTCCACCCATTCTACTAACCGCTTCGGTATAATTGGCTTGGTTAAAATTAGCTTCATCATCAGGAAAAGTAAATCGCAATGGAAGGAAATCTCCATTTGAGTTGTTACAGGGAGGGGTTAAAAAGTCAAATGCATCCCAATTGTAATTTTCTTCTATCAATCGTCTTCTCATTTCGATATAAGATTCAAAGCCTGAGAAGTAGAGGGCAAGCCATTTTTGTCGGTCAATAGATTGTAAGGTATTATCAAAAGTTACTCCTGAATTATCGTAAAAGTCATTAAAATCTGTCCAACCTTGTTCACTATAGTCTACTTCATACATAGTTAAAGCAGCCTCTACACCATTTTTATAATGGGCTGCCACATCAGCCGTGATCCATCCTCTTTGTGCTGCTTCTGCAAGGATAAACTCTTGTTCTGCATAAGTGATGATAATAGATTGTGCTCTGTCATTTTGCCCTACTTGAGGGTGACCAGGATAATTAAAATACCTCAAGCCCAATAAGGACCCCTCACTACTACAAGATATGGCACCATTAACTCTACCTCTGTACGAAGGATTGTTGGTGCTTATACTTGAATTAGTAGGTCGAGCATATTCCATCAAACGAGGATCTTTAAATTGCTCAAATACATCAAGTAAGTTTTGACTCAACCTAACTGCCTCAAAGTCAGTGAAATTGAATAAAGTGAGTGGAAAGGTAAATGCACCTTCTCCGGTATAGGTATAAACGGCACTTTCACTAGAATTGGCAAATAACACCTCATTACTAATGATGTTCTGCATTTGGCTTGATACATCAATTTTGTTGGATGCATGTAGCAATAACCTCAAACGTAAGGCATTACACATCTTTTTCCACATCATCATATTGCCATTGAATAGAGGATCATCTTCAATAGTTTCACTGGTATTGATCATATTATTGGCACTTTCCAGAGAAGCAAGCAAACCTTGAGGTCCATTATAGATGTCTTGTTGCGCATCATAAATGGGAAATAAAATACCTCCTTCGTCACCCTGAGCACCTTGTGTGTAAGGAATATCTCCATACATGTCAGTAAGTACTGAGAACAACCATGATCTCAAAATAATGGCAACTGCTACATAGTTATCATCTCCTTGAGCTGAGGCTACTCGTTCTAAATCACGTAATGTACTTATGGTATTGAATAAACCATTCCAGATATCCACAAAAGAATTCCAATTATAAGTCGTAATGTCATCTTCTACGTCTTTGGAAGAAAACTGTGCTACATTATTCGCTAAGAGGAAAGCATGTGTAGAAGCCTGATCAGCAGCTTCGAGCAGTGCAGCCGAAAAAATTTCCCTCGGATCATCTAAATCGTTGCGAGTCAAATTATTATCGCCATTATTATCGCAAGCAATAAAGAAAAGGGTAAGAACTAATAGTATAGGGTACTTCTTCATAAAAATTAGCTTATTTTCAAAAACCAGCGGAAATTGACAAAGGATTACTTTCCTTCAAAACAATTTTATGATATAAAGTTGACAATAATTCCAAACAATGGAACAATTTCCGATTTAAAATTCGATTTGTCCGTTAATGACAATAAAAACGGGAAATGACTACTTTACAACGAAGCCATTACCCCATCCTTCTTTTGCACCCACAAAACCAAGTGCACCATTTTCATCCTCTGCCATTAGAATCATACCTTGTGATTCTATACCACGCAATTTTTTAGGCGCCAGATTTGCAACCAGGATAATTTGCTTACCAACAATCTCTTCAGGCTTAAAATATTCAGCTATTCCGGAAACTACGGTTCTTTGCTCTACTCCTATATCTACTTTAAGTTTGAGTAGCTTCTTTGCTTTTGCTACCTTTTCTGCCTCCAGAATGGTACCTGTGCGCAAGTCCAGTTTAGTGAAATCGTCAAACTGAATGTTTTCCTTTATAGCTGGACGTTCACTTTTCTTTTCTGCTTCAAGTATAGCGGCCAACTTTTCCTTTTGCTTTTCAATAATTTTTAACCTACTGTTGTCTTTTCTATCGTGAATTTTAGCGAATAGGAGAGAAGGTTCATTGATTTTATGTCCTGCTTCAATGATGACCTCTCCTTGTAGTAATTTATTATAAATCACTTTTAACTCTCCAGATTGTACAGCTGGTAGATTGAGTAAAGCTCTGATGCGTGGGCTTGTAAATGGAATAAATGGTTCGCATACCACACTTAATAAGTTGACAATTTGCAAACAGGCCAACATACATTCTTTGATTTTAGAACTATCTGGCTCTGTCTTGAAAATAATCCATGGTGATACTTCCTGAAGAAATATGTTTCCATAAGTAGCAAGTTCCATAAACTGTAACACCGCTTGCTTCAGACTAAATTGCTCAATATCTTTCAGCAATTGTTCTGTTAATTCAAGCACTTTCGGATGGGTATTTTTGAGGATGACTTCCCCTTCAGGAATAACTCTATCATAGTATTTGTTGGTAAGAACAATTACACGATTGACAAAATTCCCTAATTTATCTGTCAATTCTTTATCGTGGTATTCAATAAACTCATCCCATTTGAAATCACTGTCTTTATTTTCGGGTAGGTTTCTTATTAGTGAATACCTCAGGGCATCTTCCTTATTGGCAAAATCTTTGAAATCTTCCAAATAGGCGTGTTGTTCGATTCCCCAACCCTTAGATTTAGAAAACTTTCTACTTTCGAAATTTAAAAACTGATTGGCAGGCACATTAATAGGTAGAGCGTAATCTCCATGCGCTTTAAGCATTGATGGAAAAACAATACAATGGAAAACGATATTATCCTTACCAATAAAGTGAACCAATTGAACATTATCTCCTTTCCAATAAGCTTCCCAATCTTTGTTGTTTTCTTTTGCCCATTGTTTAGTAGAAGAAATATAGCCAATAGGTGCATCAAACCATACATAAAGCACTTTGCCACTTGCATCTTCCAGGGGTACTGGAATACCCCAACTCAAATCACGGGTGATTGCTCGGGGTTGAAGACCTTCATCCAGCCAGGATAAACACTGACCCAAAACATGCTTTCTCCATTTATTTGGATCGTGATGTTGTTGTCCATCAAGAATCCCTTCAGAAATCCAATTTCTCAACCATTCCTGATGCTTGTCTAATTTAAAATACCAGTGTTTGGTTTGTTTTAAAACCGGAGACTTTCCACTTAAAGTAGAACGAGGGCTAATTAACTCAGTAGGAGATAGGTCAGAACCACAATTTTCACACTGATCGCCATAAGCTTCGTCATAACCACACTTTGGACAAGTTCCGACGATATATCTGTCTGCCAAAAATTGATCAAATTCCTCATCATAATATTGCTCAATAGTTTTTACATCAAATTCATCCCCTTTTTCAACTAAGTTGAGAAAAAACTCTTGTGCTGTTTCATGATGCAATTGTGCACTGGTACGATGATAGTAATCAAAAGAAACGCCTAGTCTTTCGAAAGAAGATTTGTTGAGTGTATGGTATTTATCTATAATTTCTTGCGGTGAAATACCTTCTTTTTTGGCTCTAATGGTGATTGCTGCACCATGTTCGTCAGACCCGCATACCCATACTACATCTCTACCCATTAACCTGAGGTACCTTACATAAATATCAGCAGGCAGGTAAGCGCCTGCAAGGTGCCCCAAATGAAGTGGCCCATTGGCATAAGGGAGTGCAGAAGTGATCAAATATTTTTTATTGTCCAAAGAAGTATCCATTTTATAAAGTATTTGCGCTATTCTTTTTTGAAAAACGTGAATATACAGCTTTCAAACACAAGCCAGCAACAAAAAAGTTCAGATTTCGAAATAGAAAGTATTACCTATTGGCTACATTAAAATATAGCTATATTGAAAGGCAACTTCATTTTTATTTTATTTCTCATTTCAAAAAAACTGGTAAAAAAGTTTTTTTGGCCGCAGGGTTTGTAACTCCATTGACTTCTAACTACTGATGGCCAGGTTTATTGATCAAGTTATAATCGGTTTGAACGAGCAACAATTAATAAATGAGCTTAAAAGTGGATCTCAGCAAGCCTTTGCTTTGATTGTAGAAGAGTATCAAGAGAAAGTCTTGAATACTTGTCTTGGTTTCGTTCCCGATTTACAAGAATCAGAAGACTTAGTTCAGGAAGTTTTTATCCAGGTATACCAATCCATAAGTGGATTCAAAGGAGAATCTTCTTTTTCTACCTGGCTTTACAGAATAGCGGTAAGTAAATCTTTAGAACACATACGATTTAAGAAAAGAAAAAAACGAGCAAGTTTTTTTCAGTCTTTGATTGGACTTGAAGGCGCTATTGATACGGTATCAAGCGATCAATTTGATCATCCAGGTGTAAAACTGGAAAACAAAGAAAAGACTAAAATCTTATTCAATCAAATTGATAAGCTCTCGAAGAATCAAAGAATCGCATTTGTGCTACACAAGGTAGAAGGTTTATCGCATAAAGAAGTAGCTGAGATCATGGATGTAACGGTAGGAGCTGTTGAATCCCTTTTACACAGGGCTAAGCAGAACTTAAGGAAACAATTGAAAGGATATTATCAACAGCAGATGCTTTGATTAATAATTTGTAAAAACTCTAAAACATGGGAAAAAATTTAAAAAATGTAGATCAACGTGTTGAAGAAACACTCCACTCAATCGACTCGATTGAGCGAGTCCCCCCTAATCCATATTTAATGACGCGACTCAATCAAAGAATTAATGAAATGGAACAAGTTAAGTCGCGTAAAAAAAATCAATGGGCTCCGGCTTGGATCGCAGTGGCAGTAGTTTTGATTTTTATCAATGTCTACACCATAATTGATCAATCTTACTATAATTCAGATAGTAGTACGGTTGGGCAAGATACCTACAGCTCCACGTATGGATTGGATGAAGTGGTCGAAGATTATTACATCTTGACTAATTAACCCAAGTTCGATGTAGGAGAGGAGGATAAGCATATGGCGTAGGAAAGAATTTAAAAGAAACCTCTGATTTCGAATTCAATGATGACCTGCGCTCTGTACGCATATCTTCTCTTTGATGAGACATCGCACTTGCATTAATTAATTATAGTAGAAGGTAATATTATGAGTTATTTTAATGATAGTAAAAATTGGGTAATAGCAATTTTAATTATATTAAATATTGGTTTACTTACATTCATGTGGATCATGCGTCCGCCTCCTCCGGGTAAGATGCCTCCTAAAGAATTTCTTTTGCAT
>JBCBCD010000166.1:0-826 GCA_038530915.1 Bacteroidota bacterium | reverse complement strand
TTGCATGATTTAGACTTAGATAAAAATCAAAAAAATCAGGCAAATGCCTTACTTGAAGATTATTCAGACTCTAACAAAAGGATAAGGGACCAAATAAGAGAAAATAAACAAGAAATTCTAATTTATATCGGAAGTGTTAATGCGAGTGAAACTATGGTGATCGATAGTTTATTGAATAAGGAAGCAAATTTGAGACAGGAACTTGATAAAAATTTCGTCAGCTTGTATCAGCGTTTATTTGACCTTTGTACGGAGGAACAACGCTATGCACTTAAAGATGTGTTTGAAAAATTATTAGGTCCACCTCCACATATGCGACCTTCCAGGAGGAAGCCTCCTGGTAGTCAAAAAAGATAAAATTCAATGTATATTTATTTGATTTACAGTTTTTTGTAGAGATTTGCATTGTTGGTTTTTTTTATCTATATTTGCGGAGCTAAAAGGCACAGCGAATGAAAACAGATTGTGCTTAAAAGTGCAAGCTAGGTCAAAATAAAGCATTATTCAAAAGAGAGTAGAGCTTGATTTCTAGGAACTTTTTGATGAGGCATTTGGCTATTCTTAATTATGATTTGATTCCTCTCAATCATGTAGTAAGTTATACTTTTTGCTGCTTAGTTACTGTTAAAGTTCTTGATATCTTGATTTATAATCCCTATCTTATGGTGGGAATTTTTTGACTTTTTATTGGAAATAATTTTTCTATATTGAAAGTTCTTTACATATTTGTAAATCATTTTTCGAAAAAAGTGTAGTTTTACTACATAAAGAATATATAACTGGGGTTTAGTTTTTTTGGAAGGTCGAGACACGAGGCGTGTCTCAA
>JBCBCD010000165.1:0-10227 GCA_038530915.1 Bacteroidota bacterium | reverse complement strand
AACGGCATATTTCTTGTTACCGCGAGCTTTTCTGTTTTTAATGGCAATAGCAATACCTTTTACTGCATGAGCCAAAATCGAAATGTAAAGCGCATAGGCCACTACTTTGATCAACAGATTGGAGCTCATGATTTCTGAGTAAGAATTAAACCTTCTATCTGCTTCAGCATAAATTAGCAATTGAAGGTTTCCTGCGAGGTGTACAACAAGAAACAAACTCAAAAATAATCCTGTCAAAGCGATCAAAAGTTTGTTTCCTATTGAGGAATTTACAAATTTACTGAACCAACTCATGTTGCTTGTTTTATAGTTTGACGTTTTATTTTGTTACAATTCTTTCGAAAAGTTAATTAAGACTTGTAAAAAATCCCAATTACCCAACCAAAAGAATTTTTTCCTACTTTCAGAATCTGTTTAAATGGCAATTGTAGTACTATATACTATTTTATAGCTCTACCTGTGCAAATTTAGTTGTTAAACACGCATTCACCCAATATTAGATTTCGGTGAAGCATTGATTTTACCTTATTTAGAATTATTCAAAATTAGCTACTGTTAAAATTGCCTCTTGCCTACTGCAAAAGGAGTGATTTAAAGAACTACAAATGACTTTTATTTTACTGTAGGCAGAAAACCTAAACAAACTAAAACTGTTCAAAGCATTGACAGTAAAAAATAAAAGTCATAGTTTTACTTGAAAGACAATATTTAAATTTAGAACACCCTTAGATCAATCTAAGTTTGTAAAAGCTTTAGTTATGAACAAATTACCTTTATCCAAAAGAATACTCTTATTTCTACCAAGCCTTGCGATTTTATTTTTCAATTATTACATCGCCATCGCATACATAATTTTGGTTTCCATTTTTTTAGCAGTCCTAGATTTCAGAGCTGTGAAAAAAAGTGAAAGCTGATAGATTTATTTTATTTGGAAACAGTTCACTTTTAAGATTGCAGAAATTAGACTCGCAGCTCTAGCTTCTGATAGTCAGCTCTTTACGAATACAACTCCCCAATTTTTCAGTTGTTTATGTTACTGATGTCTTCAAAAGAAGCTGAATAGGGGTCCAAATTATTGATTTACAATACATGACAAACTTCAAACATACATTAAGCAAGATTAGATTTCTATCTTGTGATTAGCTATTTTTGGGGCAGTCAAAAAGTAAATCAATAAATGACAGAATTCGATCAATTCGTTGCTCTTTTTCCGGAAGTTGAACTTCCTGTAGTGCTTTCAGAAGAAATGACCAGTATCTTTAGTAGGACGAATGAGCCTTTGAGTGCCATCGTTTTAAAAGAATTTATTGAACCTATCGAAGGGGAGTTGGATGACACTTCAGAAGTCATTCCCTGTTTTAGAATTCCAAAAACCTATGATTTTCATGCCATTATATATTGGAAAGCTGAATTAATGAATTACCAGTATATTCTTGCTACATTTGATAAAAATGGCAATTTGATTGATAGAAAAGTAATTGCTGGAACTATTTCCGATACTTTTGAAGTTATACAGTCAGTTGCGACCATTACTGAAGACTGGCAAATTTATATTGTTTCAGGTCAAAATTATTCTGATGCTCAGTCTTACAAAGCCTCATCCAGTACTGCCAACAGGTTACAACTACTTACCGATGGTAAAATAAAGGATACTGATGAGGAATAATGATTCACACACTATTTATTGCACACCTGATTATTAAACCAAACTAAATAACAAAATATCACGTTTAAGAGTATGTTTAAATTTGTCGCGCATTGAAAACCATACTCTAAGAAAAAATTCCCCAAACAAATCATTTCCATTGTACATGGAAAACACAAGCTATTTTTAACCAAATGACAAAATGAGAAAGAAAACTAAAATTAAAGGCAAGCGCCTTAGTTCCAACCAACTTCAATACGAAATACTAAAACTATTTAAAAGACACCCCAAGAAGAGATTTAACCCAAAGCAAATCATCAAAAAACTTAAGGTTGATAATAATAAAGATTCTGTCTTATATGCCTTAGAGCAATTATCTGAGCAAACCCATCTGGTAAAGCTGGAAGATTATAAATACAAACTACGTCGTTCCTCCCACCAAAAAGTTGAACAAAGCTTACATCAGGGCAAAGTAGATATGACCCGTTCAGGTTCTGCTTACATCATCGTTGATGATATGGACAATGATGTATTCATTGCTCCAAAAAATATGAATACCGCTTTAAATGGCGATATCGTTAGGATCAAGGTGTGGATTCCGCCGGGAAGAAAAAGACCGGAAGGTGAAGTGGTAGAAATTGTAGAAAGATATGCAGATAGCTTTATTGGCACTTTTCATAAGTACAAAGCTTATGCTATTGTAGTACCTGACAGCAAGTCATTACCAATGGACATCATGGTTGATCTTGATGAAACCATGAATGCTCAAAATGGAGATAAAGTAGTTGTAAAATTGATAGAGTGGACGAAAGGAAAGGTGCGTACTCCAGTAGGAAAGGTCACTTTAGTATTGGGTGCATCTGGTAGTAATGACATTGAGATGAAATCCATACTAATCAATAATGGTTTCAACTTACAGTTTCCTGAAGAAGTTATCAATCAATCAGAAGTTTTATCTGAAGAGATAACAGAAGAAGAGATTGCAAAGCGCAGAGATATCAGAGACATTGTGACCTTTACCATCGACCCTGATACTGCTAAGGATTTTGATGATGCATTATCGTTCCGTTACCTCGATAATGGAATGCTTGAAATTGGTGTACACATTGCCGATGTTACCCACTATGTGAAGGAAGGTACTAAATTGGATGAGGAAGCTTTTAACCGCTCCACCTCTGTATATCTGGTAGATCGAGTGTTGCCCATGTTGCCAGAACGACTTTCTAATAACTTATGCTCCTTAAGACCTCATGTAGATAGATTGACTTTTTCCGCTATTTTCACTTTTGATAAAGACAACAAAGTAATAGATCGCTGGTTTGGTAAAGCCATTATTCACTCTGACAGAAGGTTTACTTACGGTCAGGCTCAAGAGATATTGGATTCCGGTGAAGGAGAGTTTGCTGTTGAACTGAATAAACTCAATCAAATTGCTAAAATCCTGCGTAAAAGAAGATTTAGAGATGGAGCCATTGATTTTGATACCGAAGAAGTAAAATTCAAGTTGGATGAAAAGGCAGTACCTATTGATGTGTATGTTAAAGAGCGGAAGGATACCCACATGCTCATTGAAGAATACATGCTTTTGGCCAATAAAGAAGTAGCAACCTACATCACCATCAAGGGATCAGAAGAAGAAATTCCTTTTGTATATCGTGTCCACGATGAGCCAGATCCTGATAAGGTAGCCGAGTTGGCAAAATTTGCTCGAGAACTCGGACTAGAGATGAATATTAAAACAGCCAGAGACATTGGAAAGTCTTATAATTTACTCACCAAAGCGGCTATGAAGGACCCGGCCTTTAAAGTGCTCCAGCCAATAGCCATTAGAACAATGGCCAAAGCTGAATACAGTTCTGATAATATTGGTCACTACGGCTTGGGCTTTGATAATTATTCTCACTTCACCTCTCCTATCAGAAGATATTCTGATGTTTTAGCTCACAGAATACTGGAATTGAACCTTGAGAGAGAAAAAGCCTGGCGGGTAAATAAAGTGCGACTTGAAGAGCAATGTAAGCATGTCTCCATTCAGGAAAGAAGGGCTACAGATGCTGAAAGAGAATCCATTAAATACAAGCAAGTAGAATACATACAGAATCACATTGGAGAAACCTTTAAAGGTGCGATTTCCGGAATCATGGACAAAGGTATTTTTGTGGAACTCTATGGAAACAGATGTGAAGGCATGGCTCCTTTTGAAAACATGACCGAACCTTTTGAAATTGCAGCCAGCAAACTTCAAATACGTTCTGCCTATACCGGAAAAGTGTTTAAAATGGGTGATCCTGTAACTGTTCAGATAGTGTCAGCCAACCTGGCCAGCCGACAAATTGAAATGGCATTATTATTAGATGAAGAATAAAAAAAAGGGGCGCTAATAATTCGATAATCCCTGCGCCCCTCTTCCAAACGAAGTAAAACTTGGTGTTCGTCAAATTTCCTCTATAGATAAGAGCCAGTGACTTAGAAAATCGCTGCTCAATCCTCTACTTTTTTTCTTTTTTTTTATTTGCTCCATTAAAACTCTGAGAAACTCCGTGCAAGTCTATGGTGAATCAACTATATTGCTTGCATCAATAATTGCCTCAAGTAATGAAAATCAAAACGGAGAAAATCAATGACCTGATCAAACAGGTTGACGAAATAGTAGCAGTCATTACAAAGAAAGAAAAAGAACATAAAGACTTGTTGAAAGGGCTTAACCCTACTTACCGAAAAAGTGGAAAAAATTTAATCCATTACAATGCTTTTCGCTCTCAGGACCTCAGATCCTTGCAAAAAAAATTGCGCAACCTGGGAATGTCTCGATTTGCCAGGGCTCAGGGGCATGTAAAGGCTAGCCTATTGAATACACGTCTTATATTGAATAGTCTTGCAGGCACCAATCACCAAAAAGAGGTAAAATCCGGCCTATCTATTAAGAAAGGAAAAAGTCTATTGGTTAACCATACTAAAGAGTTATTGGGATATAGATCTAAAGGTAGAAGAGTGCGCATTATGGTGACTCAACCCACTCAGGCTTCACACGATTATGAGTTGGTGTATAATATGGTAAAAAACGGGATGAATTGTGCCCGAATCAATTGTGCACATGATAGCCCGGAAGTTTGGGAAAAGATTATTAATAATGTAAAAAAAGCCGCTCACACACTCGGTAAAAATGTAAAAATCACCATGGATTTGGCCGGTCCAAAAATTAGGACAGGAGCCATACAAGCCGGGCCAAGGGTAAGAAAGTTTAGTCCGGAAAGAGATGCATTAGGGAATGTCATCAGCCCCTCCATTGTTATCCTATGTCCTCTTGTAACAGAAGAATCTTTACCCAATACCATAGCAGTCAATGCTGAATGGCTCGAAAAACTGACCATTGGGGATAAAATAAAGCTCACAGATACTCGGAATAGTCAACGCAGACTCAAAGTTTTTAAAAGGTTTGAAAATGAACTTTGGGCCTATTGTTATGATACCTCTTACATCGGTACAGGGACCATTTTATACCATGAAGATGAAAACATTGGCTCTACCAAAGTAGGCCAAATCCCGCCAATCGAGCAATACTTACTCCTACGCAATGAAGATGTATTGACCATTCATAAGGAAGACAAGTTTGGGGAACCACCTGTATTTGATGAAGATGGGAATGTTATTCAGAAAGCTCATATTTCCTGTCAGGTGCCAGCAGTATTTGAGGCAGTTAAAGTAGGTGATCCTATCCTATTTGATGATGGAAAAATCGAAGGAGTCATTCAAGAAGTACAAGACACTCATTTCAACGTACTCATTACCAGAGCAAAAGAAACAGGTGCTAAACTTAAGGCAGAAAAAGGAATGAACTTCCCTTTGACAAATCTTGGCATCAGCGGCTTGACAGAAAAAGATAAAGAAGACCTCGCTTTCGTTGCTCAACACGCAGATGTAGTCAACTTCTCATTCGTAAATAATAAAGAAGATGTTGAGGAGTTGTTGGCGGAATTGGAAAAACACGATGTCATCAATAAACTAAGCATTATCCTAAAGATCGAAACCCGTGCTGCTTTTGATAACCTTACTGAAATCTTACTGACTGCTATGCAAGTGCAATATATAGGCGTCATGATTGCCAGAGGGGATCTTGCTGTAGAAACGGGCTGGGACAATATCAGTAGGGTACAACAAGAAATCCTTTCTATTTGTAATGCAGCTCATGTACCCGTTGTATGGGCAACTCAAGTATTGGAGAACCTGGCTAAAAAAGGACTTCCTTCCAGATCTGAAATAACGGATGCCGCTACTTCGTTAAGAGCAGAATGTGTTATGCTCAATAAAGGAGCCTACATCAATAATGCGATACAGTTGTTGGATAAAATTCTTTCTGATATGGAAAGTTTCCAGGAGAAGAATGTGGCGATGTTGCCTCCATTAGAGAAGTTAAGTAGTTAATAATTTGGATTGCGCCATGGGCTCAATCCAAATGATTAGCGAAGTATTAATTTTCTTACCCCAAAAGAAATACCACTCATCGAATACTTCTGTTGTATAGGTGAGTTGGACTGATTGATAGAGAAAGATTGCAATCTCAGATGTGGTTCCACCAACAAATGCATTCCCGGAGAGATTTCATATTGGAGATTAAGACCAGTATACCAATTGATCCCTATGCTATTTCTGAAGACATCATCTGCTTCTTCGATAGTAGCAAGCTGTGTTTCACTGGCCAGGAAGGTACCCTTTCTTTGGAATGCAATATTAAAGATTGGCCCAGCATTCACACCTATTGTAAATCTTTTGATTTTCTTTTCATAACCTAAAAGCACGGGTATATTCACAAATGAGAATTGATTTTGATAAATGGTAGGATCGCCTTGTTGTACCAAGACCGTATCTGTTCCAACAATCGAACCATTAGGACCATAAACCAGCGTAACTTTTAATTCTGGTGCTTTGGTGAAGTAGGAGAAGTCTTCTCTTATCTGAGTATATTGGAATCCTGTACGAAGAGATAAGCCTTTTTGATTGACCATCATCAGGTTCATTCCTGCTGAAAAAGCAAGTTGCACTTCCTCATTTTCGACTCTTTGATTCATTAGGTCTTCAAAAGCAGCATTTTCTGTGCTTAAAGTGCGATTGACAAAATTGGTAGCACCATATGCTTCCAAATAATAATTGATGCCACGAGCTTTCTTAAGCTTATGAGCAGGAATTATCGTTTCTCTTGAGTATTCTTCTAAGAAAGCATCATTTTGAAGAGGATCAAAAAGATCTATTGAGGATTGTAATCTTTTTTCCTCAAAATACACATTTGAGGCTCTACTTAAATGATTGGCTGTTTGCCTCCATTGATCTGCAACAGCACCAAGATTGGAAAGAAACCCTTCCTCTAACAGTAGTTCTTGAGCATTTAAATTTTCAACTTCCTCTGAAGAATTATTTATAGTTTTATTAGATTGGGAATTGAGAGCAACATTACTATTCTCAGAATTTCCAATAAATGAATGAGTGGATGAAGGCTGATCATGGTCGGATATTTCAGCTATTTGATTGACTGTCGTTTCTTCAACTGCTTTTTCATCGACGACCTTGCCATCAGTTACATTTTCAGCAGCAGCAGCAGCTAATGTTGATACCGGATCATTCCCGAATCCATCAATCTTGAAATAATTCAACTTTTCTTCTTCTTCCGATTGGATAAGATAAAAAAGGGAAGCCGCAAAAATGGTCAATGCCAAACCTATTAACGCATAATTACCATTGCGAGACCACCAGAAAACGAAACCTCGGCGCTTGGGTTTCTTTTGGGCAATAGCATCCCACAGATGCATAGGTGGAGCGAGCTCGTGCTCTCCTAGCTTCTGTTTGAATAGATCGTCTATTGGATGCGATTGCTTCATGTTGTTGTAATCTTTTCCAGATTCAATATTTGATTTTGCAACATTTTTCTTGCTTTCACCAATTGAGAACGAGAAGTACTCTCTTGAATACCAATCATTTCTGCAATTTCTTTGTGGCTATACCCTTCTATAGCGTAGAGGTTGAACACGATGCGATAACCATCAGGAAGACGAGACACCAACTTCAGTAGTACTGCCTCATCCAAAGAAGAGTCGATGGTCGGGTCCACAGGCTGATCCTGTTGTACTTCCAAACCCAATTGTTCGTTTTGGAAACTCTTCTTGTTATAGTTTTTAAGAGCTGTATTGACCACTATTCTACGGATCCATCCTTCTAACGAGCCTTTAAACTTAAACTTATCGATGTTCTCGAACACTTTGATAAAAGCATCTTGTAAGATATCTTCAGCTTCCATCTTGTGTCGCGTATACCTCATACAGACAAAGAGCATTTTACCCGAATACAAGCGGAATAATTCCTTCTGGCATTTCGGATCAGCACGCAAACAACCTTTGACTAACGCCTTGTCCGTCACAATGAAAAATTAGGTTTAATCCATTAATAGAAAGTTCCGTAAAATAATCTTATTGTAACGGCTTTCAAAGTGTGTTTGGTATGTTTGAGTGCTTATTTAGTGGTAAGATTCTATGAAAGGGAAATGTGCTGCCTGGGAAAAATATTTTTTTTTAGAAAGTTTATTGATAGAAGTTGTTTAAAAATTCCTGAAAAATTCACCACATCCAGAAAACCTTACTGAGACTGTTCTATCCATTCGAGCCATTTAGGTCATAAAAACATAGTTTAAGACTAAGAACGCCCTATCCATTGGCACAAAATCCCGGCCGGTCTACTTTTTTCCAGGGCTGGTTCTATTTCACCTATTTTGTCTCAAAAAAGTAGAGAAACATGAAAAAAACAATAATCCGACAAATACTAGCCCTTTCCTTCATTGCCTTTAGTTCCTGTCTACTTACAGCCCAATCGGCAAAAGAACTGATCAGTGAAATCAAATCCTTGATGTTAGAGCGATATATATTCCTGGATCAGGCCAAAGCCGTCATTGCACAACTGGAACAATTGGAGGAGCAGCAACATTTTGAACAATATACTACAGCCGAAGAATTGGCCGAAGCCATGACTCAGGCGATGCGCAGCATTTCAAATGACAAACACCTTGGAGTACTACCTCCGCGTAGCACCGTACAGGAAAAACCTAATGAATTCAAACCCAGCTACCGGAATGTGATTTCCCGCTATTCCAATCCTATGATACCATCCTTTCAGTATATCGGTACCAGTGTTGGGTATTTTGATATGAGGTATTTTGGTGGTGGGGAGCGTAATTATGACAAGATCGATGCCGTCATGACGCAATTAAAGGAAGTGGACGCCTTGATCGTTGACTTGAGGTCAAATGGTGGTGGAAGTCCACGCACAGTACAATACCTGTGCAGCTACTTTTTTGACGAACATAAACTATTGAGTAGTTTGTATTCCCGCTTTGATGATCATACGGATGAATACTGGATCGTAGAAGTAAAAGGGCAAAAGCGGCCGAAGCTTCCAATCTTTGTGCTTACCAGTAGCAGAACCTTTTCCGGAGCAGAAGATTTTGCGTATACGATGCAAGCGCATGGGAAAGCCACTGTCATTGGGGAAGTTACCCGAGGAGGAGCACATCCTACACGCGCTCATAATTTGTCTGGTGGCTTTCGGGTACGTATTCCTTTTGCGCGTTCGATACATCCCGTTACAAAATCCAATTGGGAAGGCATTGGTGTGCAACCAGATGTACAGGTAGCACGTGAAGATGCCCTGGAAAAAGCCAAAGAACTGGCTGCGGAGGCAGCAGAAGCTTACAAACAATCCTATTTTGGTACTCTAGAAAAAGCCCTGGGAGAAATTACGGGGCCTCTACTCTCAGAGACGGCTGCAAGGAAAGTGTATGACCTGCTGGCCAATATCGTAAACTATAATCTGGTCAATGAAAATGATATCAACCGTTTGGGCTATCAATACCTTAGGGGAGGCAAAAAACTAGCTGCCTTGGCACTACTGAAGGCAAATAGTCAACTATTTCCAGAATCACCAAATGTTTATGATAGTTATGCTGAAGTCCTGGTAGCAGTAGGAGATCATCAACAAGCCATAACAAATTTGAAAATAGCCGTAGATTTAGCCATAAAGACACAGCATCCTGATTTGGAATATTTCCAACGTAATTTGACTGCTCTTGCTGAAAATTGAAGTGATTGAATATGGAACCATCAATAATTTGGAGCAACTTTCGAAAAAGAAGACTTCCCAAACATATACTGTTTTGGGGAGTCTTGTACCTCTACTATGTGGTTTCCAATTGGACGTTCTATGACGATAAAATTGCCCTTATCGAACGCTTCGCTTGGAAGACCGGTGTTCAGATCCTATTTACCTATTGGCTTACGGAATTGCTGGTTCCATTGTTTTTACACAAACAAAAAAGGATATTATTTGCACTCAGCACTCTGCTATCAGCTTATATCATGTACGCTGGCTATACTTTGATCCGGTATTACTATTTTGATCCCAAATATCGAGCTCCCCAATCTGTATTTGACTTGTACAATCGTCTCACTGATTTTAGCTTTTATTTGAATGAATTGACCTGGTTTATTTTTCCGGGTATTGTAATTATGGCCAGCCGCTTCTACCGTGACCAGCAAGAAATGGTC
>JBCBCD010000164.1:0-10240 GCA_038530915.1 Bacteroidota bacterium | reverse complement strand
TCCGGGTATTGTAATTATGGCCAGCCGCTTCTACCGTGACCAGCAAGAAATGGTCCTGTTGCGGGAACAGAAAAAAACTACTGAGTTAAACCTGCTGAAAAATCAACTCAATCCCCATTTCCTATTCAATACGCTCAACAATCTATATACTTTGGCCCTAAAAAAATCAGACCAAACCCCTGTCGTAATTGCAAAGCTTTCTGCTATTTTAGATTATATCTTATACCATTGTCAGGAAAAATACGTGGCTCTGGCCGATGAAATTACTTTAATCAATAATTACCTGGAATTAGAGCAATTACGTTATGGGCCAAGATTAAGTGTTGAATTTGAATACAAAGTTGCCAAAAGTGTACGAATAGCACCATTAATTTTGTTGACCTTTGTGGAAAATGCTTTTAAGCATGGAGTAAAGGAAGAGATTGGGGAAGCCAAGCTAGATATCCAACTACAAGGAACTGCTGATGAGATTGTCTTTGAAATCCAAAATTCAAAACCGGTGCATTTACAAAAAGCAAAGCCCGCTAATAAAGTAGCCATTGGCATGGCCAATATCAGGCAACAAC
Source organism: Bacteroidota bacterium (assembly GCA_038530915.1). Taxonomy (GTDB): domain Bacteria; phylum Bacteroidota; class Bacteroidia; order Chitinophagales; family Saprospiraceae; genus JANQPA01. Next base: position 9,674 of record JBCBCD010000164.1, on the reverse strand, counting down.
TCGACCTGCTCTATCCACAAGCCTATCATCTATCCATACACGATAATGCCGCAAATTATATAGTGTGTTTAAAATTGCAGCCAAATGAGTTATAAATGTTTGATTGTAGATGATGAAGAACTAGCACGGGAGTTAGTGGCCACCCATTTGTCCATATTAGATGATTTTGAATTGGTCGCTTCTTGTGCAAATGCACTGGAGGCACGTACTGTTCTACAAAAAGAAACGATTGACCTCCTCTTTCTCGATATTGAAATGCCAATACTAAAAGGCACCGATTTTTTCAAAGGTCTTGAAAATAAACCCAAGGTCATATTCACTACAGCTTACCGGACTTATGCGGTCGAAGGTTTTAATCTCAATGCGGTTGATTATCTGTTAAAACCGATCTTACTGAATCGTTTTCTACAAGGAATCGATAAATTCTTGGCGAGTGTCCAGGCAGAATCATCAATGAGTAAGCTATTTGCTGATCATATCTTTGTGAAAAGCAATAAAAAAAACGTAAAAATACTCTTAAAAGATGTACTTTACATCGAAAGTGTGAAAGACTATATTCGCATTCATACTCCAGCCCAAAAATGGATGGTTAAAGGTGGAATTACTGCCTTTGCCACACAACTGGACCGCCGCTTCCTTAGGGTACATCGCTCTTTTATTGTCAATATGGATCAGGTCACTGCCTTTACCAAACAGGATATTGAGATTGGAAATCTGGAAGTCCCTATTGGAGAATCATACAAAGAGGAGGTATTACGCAAGCTGCGTTAGAGTCAGATTCAATATTCAGCGGTTTACATGAATCAGCATGAATTTCTAGAAATTTGGGATAAACATATTTACCATCTCAGATTAGCCCTCTCCAATTGCCTACTTGCTCTTTTCTTTCACAATTCAGGATGAATTGTGTTTCGCCCCCCTTGTTGCCCGTTTTTTCTTGTAAATAACTAATTCATCATACATTTATAAATATTTCTTTGTAGACCCACTAGAACTACATCTCATCCAACCAGGCAAAAAATCTAACCAACGCATTCACAGTATGCGGATGCTCAAAAAAACCTTGGTACAATTTCTGACGAGTTTCTTCTACAGTAAAGAAAATCAGATTAATATCCTCACCATCGTCTAATTCTATTTCTTCAGTAAGCTCAGCATCCGTTGCCACCCAATGATGGATGTAAGAATCCATGTAAACAGGGTTGGAGCCTATTTTACCCAATGGGTGCCAATATTTGCTGGTATAGCCGGTTTCTTCTCTCAATTCTCTTTTAGCCGCCAATTGTATTTCTTCATTGGGATCTACTAGTCCACCCGGTAGTTCTATAGTATAGGTGCGGGTACCAAATCGATATTGCTTGACAAATACAATTTTACTATCAGTAGTCATCGGAACTACGTTAACAGAATCTACAGATTCCAAAATGATCATTTTCTCCGTTTGATCATTTCTGGGGTTTTTCATGTAATCAAACCTGGCTTTAAATAATTTTAAATCCGGGCCTTCTTCAGATCTGACAACTTCCCACTGTTTTTTGCTCATAAATTATTAGTGTATTAGCATCCTAACTTGTATACATCAAATAAAAATAGTGCACTTTATTGTCGAAGGTCTAAGGCAGCTCTTGCTTAGACCCTATACGGTCACACTTTTATCAATTAACGGGTTTAAAAAATGTGAGATACAAGTTAATTTGACAATTTATTTCAATGGCTAAATTAAAATTTGCAGAGAAAAAAAAAAGAATTGGATAAGTATGATATTATTATTCAAAAATCATCTGATTTGTCAAAAAACACCCGTTTGTCGAAAAAAACCTACCGTTTTCTCGTATTCAACACACTATTAGGACATTTTTTTTGAATCGTTTTGTTATACTTTACGTAAGTAAGATTATCGTCAAAAAAGATTTTAAGAGTTTAAAACGAAAAAAAAATAATTTTTTTCAAAAAAATATGTGACCCCGTGAATGTACCTGCGTCAAAAGATCGAATTTACAATTACAGAGAGGCACACATGCCATGAGAGAACACAAACAACTAAACGCCCAAATAACCGATAAACATTTCTGCTCAGAAGCGCTTTTTTAGCAGAATCAAGAATAAATGGTGAAAGATGGTTTTTTCGGGCCGGACAAAAGTGTCTGGCCCTTTTTTATTTGAGGCTGTCTCCACCTTCGGTTTCGCCAACCATGAAGTTTTTATAATTGATTTTAAACCTAATGAAGCAATGCTTCATTAGGTTTAAAATCAATCATAAAGCCTATAACTATGAGCAAGTATACTTTTACCATTTTCTTCCTTTTCTTTTTTTCCTACACACATACCCAAACCAATTGGGATTTACGCAAAGAAAAAGACAACATCAAAATATTTACTGCCAAAATTGAAGGTTCTAATTTTAAAGCGTTTAAAGGAGAAACAACCGTTGAAGCCAGTAAAGAAGAAATCATTACCATCCTCAAAGATCCTGAAGAAACGGTAAATTGGATGCCCAAAACCGCTGAGGCTCAACTCATCCAGCAAGATGAGAAAGGTCACATCGCTTACTTTGTCAACAACGCCCCATGGCCGGTAAAGGATAGAGATGGCGTGTATCAATTCAAATACATCAATCAGTCTGATGGCTCCTTTTTATTAGATATTCAGGCACTTCCCGATTATTGGCCATCAAAAAAGAATAAAGTACGTATCGAAAAATCTTCCAGCTCCTGGCAAGTCATTCCAATAGATAATCAAAAAGTGAAGGTCATCTATCAAGCTCATGCTGAACCTGGTGGCAACATTCCCGATTGGCTGGCTAATAGTAGTGCCGTATCTCTGCCATTTGATTCGTTGGTGGGATTGAAGGAAGAAGTGTTGAGGAGAAGAGACTAGTTGTTGGTTTTTAATAGATAGATTTCGCTAGAGTCAACAACTAAGAACCAACAACTAACTACTATTATTTAGGAATCTTCACCTCATAAGTCTTCTTATACCTATTCGTTAGTTTGCTATCGATGAGCCAGGGGTTGTAGATTTTCAATTGACGATAAGAGATGCCTTGTTCCTTGGCAAAATCGCCCCAATTGCTGATGGCTGTGTTTACTTTTAGGATTCTATAGTCATCAAGCGGAGGATAGTAATCGTCTTTATCCAGGTAGAAACCAAAATCACTGGGATTTTCTAAAATTTCTTTGATGGCGATCAAACGGAAAACATAACGGGAAGTTTCCTGGTTCAAGTTGAGGTCGAAATAGGTATCCGCTCTCTGAATTTCGATATCTCGGGCTAATTTAGTAGGTCCTACATTGTAAGCTGCTGCTGCCATTGTCCAGGTACCGAATCTATCTTTTAGGTATTTAAAGTATTTACAAGCTGCCTGAGTCGCTTTCTCTAAATGGTATCTTTCATCCACTTCAGAATTGACCTCTAATTTATATTGCTGTGCAGATGGCCTCATAAATTGCCAAAAGCCTTTGGCCCCGGCGGGTGAAACTGCATTGGATAGATTGCTTTCAGCTACCGCCAAATATTTTAAGTCTCCAGGTAATCCATTTTCTTTCAAAATACGCTCAATTACAGGAAAAAAACGGGAAGCCTTTTTGATGTTTAATAAGGTGCTGGAATGCCAGTAAGTATTGACAGATAACTCGCGATCCAATCGTTCGCGAACATCAAAATTATCCATGGGAAGCTTCTCTCCCGCAAAAATAAAATCCTTATTTAAATCCGGCCCTTTTACTATTTGTGGAATGTTTTTTTCTGGAACCACTTTACTTACAATAGCTGATTTATCATCCTCTTTATCAGAAAAGCTTAAAAACCCAATAACAATCAATACAACAAATAATGCACCCAAAAGCGATAATACCTTTTTCATGACTTCTTACATTTCTTCCTTTAACTTAGAGTATGTCTAAATATCTAATTTCTGAAAACCAAATATTTTATGAACCTAGCTTTACATTTACTCAGTTGCTTAGCTCGCTAAACGCCTTCGTAAATATTTCGCTAGAACCATAATCTATTGATTTTCAATACGCGATAAATTTTAGACATACTCTTCATGATTTAGTTCTAAGTTATTGAAAAAATCATGAAAGATGGTAAAAGTTGAGAAGTTTAGGTGTTTAGAAGTTTAATAAAGTAGACTTCAGCCGAGGGCTGAAGTATGTAACACTAAACACCTACACTTCTAAACATAAATCACTTCCTAGGCTTTTTATAAATCGGAACGGTAGAACAAGGTTCACCAAACATAATACTCTTAGCATATGGACGCAGCTTGTGTGTTAGATCCAGATAAGCAGCAGTAGGAACTTCTTCCTTGCTACAACCTTTGATCACTATTCGCTGATCTGAATAGGGTGTTACATCCATATTTTTTATGGCATCCAGCAAATATTGCTGTTGGTAAGCTTTAAAATCTCCTTGAAATAAATCTTCAACGACAGGTGAAGCATAAGCAGTGACCAACATATACGACCATAAAGGGATAATCGCATCAGAAGAACAATAGACCAATAAGGTCTTTCCTTCATATTGCGACCAATCGTGTTCTTTCAATGCTGCACGAAAATCTTTCTCTTTCAAAATCAATCCGTGAAAGAGGTAATCTTTTATATCAAAATGAGCAAGCTGATCTTCAGAAGGCAGCAAAGTCTCCAAATCCAAGGTGATCAAACTACTCGCAGCTACTCTATTGACTAATGGTTGTTCCTGGCTCATGTTGTTGTCTTTTATAGAAATAACTCGTTGAATAGGTTGTTGGTTGTTGGTTGTTGGTTTTTTTCGCGGAATAAATCCCACACAACCAACAACTAAAAACCCAAAACTACTCCTTCGGTTCTTCAATGGGCGCTTGCTCTCCTATCTGCTCTTCTGGTTCTTTAAAGTCTTTCGTTTTGGGTAAATCTTTCATGCTCTTTAAGCCAAAGTAATCCATGAATTTACCGCTTGTGCCATACAATAATGGGCGTCCGGGACCTTCACTCCTACCGGCTATGGAGATCAACTCTTTTTCCAAGAGCTTCTGAATGGCGTAATCACATCCTACTCCACGGATTTGTTCCAGTTCTGTCTTTGTAACGGGTTGCTTATAGGCAATGATGGAAAGTGTTTCCAAAGCAGATTGAGAAAGTCGCTTTTTTGAATTTCTTTTTAAATGCTGGCCGATGGTTTTGTGGTAAGCGCCTTTACTAAAAAATTGATATCCACCGCCTATTTCAATGATTTCGATCGCAAAATGATCCTCTTTATAACGATTCATCAACCATTCGATTTGATTGAGTAAATCTTCTTCTTGAAATTTGGTTTCGAAGAGTTCTTCTAAGGTAGCTTTTAAATCTTTCAGACTGATGGGCTGGTCTGTTGTAAAGATGAGGCTTTCAATATGTTGAGCTAAGTAATCCAAATTGTTTTTGAGGGTAAAAATAATCGAATTATTTCTAACTCAACACAGAAAAGATAATGATTACAAAAATGATCACTCCCAAAATTGCTAAGCCATATTTGAAGTAATCTTCTTCTTGTAGTTCTCTTTCTTTTTGCTTGGGGGCTTCTTTTTTTTCCGAAACAATAAAATCATATTGAAATTGATTTTCCTCTTTATTGATTTTCAACTCCAGCAGTTCTTCTTCAATAAAAAAGGAATAAGCTTTAGTGTCATTGACATTAAAATCAATGAGCGTCACTTGGTTGTTGCAATGAACGACCACATGACCACTGGGATTGCCATGATACAATCCAACATTATACCTGTGGCCACTACCACTTATGTATGTCCAGTTTTGTTGAGGCAAAATTTAGTGTATTCGTAGTTCCAATAATGTAATGTGATAATGAATAAAAAGTAACATACTGTGGGTAAGAAAAATCAAGATTCTCATACACACATATTGCTTTCAGTAATTTAAATATTTTAAAGAAAAAATTCTAGCTCGTAGCTTACATTAGATCTACTTTTAACAATTATGATGATTCTTTAAATAATGTTTGAAAGCAAATTCACCTATTGTCTATTTATCACTTTCCATCTTGGTGTAGAGTGTAGAGTCCCACTACACCCTACACAAGAATTCTTAGGAGAAGAAATATGCAGCATATATGTCTGATGCTGAAACACCCATAACTCTATGTTTTTTAGTTTACTTCAACAGAAAGAATCATAGGTACGATCTTTCCATCTGAGCGAGTACTTACTTCAAAACCCATTCTATCGCTTTGATATGTTATATCCGATAAAGGAATCATGAATTTTTCCAACATGCTCAGCAATTTACCTTTTAAGTTATCCTTGCTTTCCGATAGCTTGTTACACAAATGTTCCATGTATTTGGGTCTGATCTTTTGGGTAGAAAAAAGGACGACCAAATGATCTTGACCAGTTTGCTTCAACTGTAAGCCGGAATCACTGGAGGGAATGGTAAGTAATGAGCCACTACTCCAAAGAAGAGCCGATTCATCTTTTCCTTGGAATGCTTGGTTGTATTCCTGAGATTTAGGAAAATGAACCTCTGCTTTTCCTACGGCATCTACGCTGAATACATAAATATAGCCTCCATCAAAACCACTTTTTACATATAGTTGAAAGACTTCTCCGACCTTGTGAAAGCCTTGCAAAGAATAGTAGTTATCCATGAATTGTACCTGGGCTTCTTCGAAGACTGGAGCATCATCTTCAAAAGTGCCGGTAAACTGGCGAAAACCAAACGTCCCTTCCATTCGTTGCAAGCTGGTGCCCTCTTCAACTACTTCTGTTTCAACCTCAGTTTCTGGTTCATCCTCTTCCGCTGTCGTGGTATCCATATTGAAATCGATGGGAGCACCATCGGCCAACATGATGGCATAGGCATGGCGACAATAGTCGGCAAAGTGAGCATACCTAATCCAGATATAACCTCTTTCACCCCAATTCTTGCCCCAACTATTCATCAATTTGAAAGCACCTTTCATGTTTGAAGAAATTTCACGGTCTTCTCTGCTAAAACGATTATCATCATATCCAACCACGACCATAGCATGTCCTCCGGCGAAGGTGGTATTTCCAATAGTTGGGAACCAGCTGGAATCGCCTTCTTTGATGTTGTAAAAGTTGTTTAAAACGCGCATGCCTACAATAGCTGGTTTATTTTGTGCCAAAACCAACTTGGTGTTTTTGATTTTTTCTTCTCCGGTAGCCGTTTTTTCAAAAAGAGGGATGTAATCCTCTATCCTGTAAGATGTAGCTTTATCTACCAAAACAGAGGTAACTTCTTTGGCACAGTCATTGGGATCTTTGTCAAAATCTTTGGCCAGGCAATTGCCTTGTTCTTTTATTAAATTTAGAGCTTTGGGCATAGTAATTCCTAAATCACAATTGCCTTCACTGATCTGATTGTAGATAAACATGGCAGAATTGGCATTTTCAGAAATCTTCCTTTTATCTGTCCATCCATTTTTTATGGCTCGCTCTATTGTCATTGCAGCGTAGCCAGTAGACCACCCCACACAGGAAGCCACATCACCCTGATGTCTGATTTCAGGACAATAAGGGCTAAGATCCACTTTACTGTTGATTGATTTTTGTCCGGTATTGATTTGAATATTCTTGGAAGTATAAGCCAATTGATCATACTCCTCATCATCAAGTACTAGCCCCGTTGAGTAAATCTTTTGACCTAACCCCATCAAGGGTAAAATCAAAATCATAGTAAAAATTAAGCCTAGGTATCTCATATGTTGTTTATTTAAAAGCAGATCATCTGCTCCATCAATTTAGCAATAATTTAGAATTAGATTTTAATAAAAAAGCCCCTCACTATGTGAGGAGCCTTGGTCATTCGGTTTTCTAGTCTATCTATGTTTCACTAAAAAAATTACCTTACATAAAACTTACAGTAGTATTCGTACCAATCACCACACTTCGTTTTCACACGACACTTAAGGTTGTAAGTACCACGCTTAAGATTGCGTAGGTAGCTGTCACTATTGCCACTACCTTTACACCATTCATATGGATAAGTCGTTTCTTTGCGTACAAACTTGCCATTTACATACAATTGCATTTCTGCGATATCCTGATACTTTTCGGTATCTACTCTCACATAAACATCATCTCCATATCTGTAAGTACCATTATTTTTTGGGTATTTAAACCAGGACTTATATTTACAAGCCTGAGTATTTCCACCACCGTCATTGTTTCCACCTTTCACATAAAATGTACAGAAATAATCTTTGTATTTTCCACACTTGTCATATACTCTACACTTCAACTTATAAGTACCTACCTTTAGGTTGCGTAAGTAACCATCACTGCTGCCAGTGCCTTTACACCATTCATATGGATAAGTCGTTTCTTTGCGCACCAACTTGCCATTTACATACAATTCTGTGTAGCTGATGTTCTTATAATTTTGTGCATCGAAATAGACATAAACATTTGAACCAGCATTGTAACTTTTACCATTCTGTGGGTACTTAAACCAGCCTTTGTAGTCACATACTGCATTACCACCACCATCATTGTTTCCACCTTTCACATAAAATGTACAGAAGTAATCTTTGTATTTTCCACACTTGTCATATACTCTACACTTTAGTTTGTAAGTACCTGCCTTAAGATTGCGTAAGTAAGCATCACTGTTGCCACTACCTTTACACCATTCATATGGATAAGTCGTTTCTTTGCGCACCAACTTGCCATTTACATACAATTCTGTGTAGCTGATATTCTTATAGTTTTGTGCATCGAAATAAACATAAACATTTGAGCCAGCATTGTAATTTTTGTCATTCTGTGGGTACTTAAACCAGCCTTTGTAATCACATTGTGCTTGGTGTCCGCCACCATTGTTGTGTCCTTTTACATAGATGGTACAGTGCTTTTGGTGATATTGACCACACTTGTCCTTGATCTTTGCTGTTATTTTGTAAGTACCTGACTTAAGGTTACGTAAGTATCCGTCGCTATTGCCACTACCTTTGCACCATTCATATGGATAGTTGGTTTCTTTGCGTACTAATTTTCCGTTTACATAAAGTTCTATAAATGCAATGTGCTGGTATTTCTTAACGTCAACTTTTACATATACATCTTTACCTGCTTCATAGCTATTATTATTGACCGGGTATTTGAACCAAGCATCTGATATACAATTAGAATGACCAGGTGTCGGAGGGGCAGTTACATGGAAGGTGCAATGTTCCTGATGATAATGGCCACACCTATCTTTGATTTTTACAGTCAGTTTATAAGTTCCTGATTTAAGATTGCGCAAATAGTGATCAGAATTGCCGTGGCCTTTGCACCACTCATATGGATAATTGGATTCTTTACGTAAAAACTTGCCATTTATGTACAATTCCATCTGTGCAATATGCTGATGATTTTGTGGATCAACACGAACATATACAGGTTTTCCTGGTAAATAAGCGGTATTGTTTTTTGGGTATTTAAACCAAGAATTTGAATTACAAGCAGTTGTTTCTTCAGTATTAGTTGTAGTGGGGTTGCTTGCGTTTAAGTTTAAAGTAAAAGAAAGTACAGTTGCGATTAGTATAAGTTTTAGAGTTCTCATGATAATTTTGAATGTAGATTGTTTTTTAATTTGATTGCTTTCATGTTGTTGTAAAATGAGTGTCATGAGATGTCCTGAACTTTCTTTTACTTTAAACTTAAACGCAAGCAACCCCACTACAACTAATACTGA
>JBCBCD010000163.1:0-10247 GCA_038530915.1 Bacteroidota bacterium | reverse complement strand
TGGAGGGATTCGAACCCCCGACCCGCTGATTACAAATCAGCTGCTCTGGCCAACTGAGCTACATCGGCTTTTAACACTTACTTTAGTTAATTTAACCATTCATTAATGGTCGATTCCTAAAGCGATTGCAAAGATAAAGTCTTTCAGTAATCTTGCAAAATATTTTTTACTTTTTTACGAGATTTCCTTTAAGAATGGCGCAAATTTAGAACAATATGTGGAAATGAAAAATTCCGGAGGGAAAAAATATTTTTTTTGACGACTCAGAACTCGTTCCTCGTTCTGAGTCGTCAAGTTGTACACTAATAATGTGTGTTTTTGGATTTGAATTTCTTGATTTGCCTTTCCAATGCCTGGGCAGCATGATCGGTAGCAGCTTCAAAAGTTTTATCTACACTTTTTGAAAATAACTGATCACCGGGTACATTAATAATAACTTCGACAATCTTTTCGCGGATCCTTCCACTATTTTCTAATTTTAGTACAACTTTTGCATTAATAATCTGGTCGTAAAACTGTTCTAGTTTCATAATTCTTTCCTGTATAAAATCTAGTAGCTTCTGGTCGGCTTTAAATTGTACGGACTCGGTAAATACTCTCATAAAATCTTCTTTTTGATGTGAATTAATCTGGGTATGATGTATCCTGTTCGTGCTATAGTGCTCAGGATGTACCCTTGGGATGTGCTTTATCGTACACCTGTTTTAATCTTGCTATGGAGTTGTGTGTATATATCTGTGTGGCCGCTAAGCTGGAATGCCCCAATAAAGATTTAATAGCATTGAGCTCCGCTCCCCTATCAGATAAATGCGTGGCAAATGAATGCCTCAAAACGTGTGGGCTTTTTTGTTCTAAAGTAGAAACCATGGATAAATAATGGTTCACCTTATTATATATAAACTTAGGATAAGCTGCCTTCCCCTTATTTGTAACTATCAAAACCTCTCTATTGGGTTGATCAAAAGTGGCTTGCTTCTGATTGATGTATTGTTGCAATAAAAGAACCAAGCCCTTTGAAATGGGAATTATCCGTTCTTTATTTCCCTTCCCCAATACTTTAACATGCTGTTCCTTAAAATACAAGTCTTGTTGTTTCAGCCCTAATAACTCCGCACGACGCATTCCGGTGCTGTATAATAAGCTCAGAATGACTTTATCTCTTAAAACACTGAAATCACTATCATCTAATAAATTCAGCTGTTGAAATAATCTTTCCAAATCCGGCTCTTTAAGATATTGTGGCAAGCGTTTAGGAGCTTTAGGTAGTTGTATCTTGCCGGCAGGATTCTTATCAATGACCCCTTCTCTGAGGAGAAAGCGGAAATAAGTTTTCAGACTAGCGACTCTCCTTGCCAAGGTTTTTTGGTGAAACCCACTACTTACCTGTTCTACTATCCATGAACGTACATGGATGGCTTGCACTTCCTCAATGTCATTGATATGGTATAATTTATCAAGGTAGTTGATAAACTGTGTAATATCATTTTTGTAGGCCTTAAGCGTATGCTCAGAAAGTCTCCTTTCGTATTTCAAATAATTGCTAAAGGCTTTTTGATGCATAGGTAGAAAATTGTTTAAGGTTTTAGAGGTTTAATATTTAAAGAATATCAAACCTCTAAAATTCCATAGAATAGTATATCAATATAGAGACTTTTTTTTCAAACTTCAATGTGAAGAATAAAATAAAGCTAGCTTTAACAATGCTGAAATTATACTTTATAAAAAATACTTAGAGTATGTTTAAAATGAAAAGTCGCTTGAATATACTTTAAGCAGCCTCAGATACATTAATAACCTAACGTTATTCAAAATCGGTCCATTGGTAGGCTTTTGCTTTTCCATCAACAATCACAGCATAAACTCTCTCTTTTCGAGCTAGTCTATCATCATCATAAGTGATGGGATAAGCCAAATAGTCATGATTGGTGCGATAATCGCCATAAGGATAATCAGTGTAATCCAAACCAGTTCCCTGGTCGGCTGATAATACGGTTGGAGTTTTATAAACAGCCTTCCAAGTTCGCCAAGGCATTTCGATGATAGGTAGTTTATTAAGTCGAGTACCTTTTAAATCCCCTCTGACCGCTTGATTTTCTATCTGCGTCCAATAGGAATTAGTTTGTCGATCAAAAGGAATCACGTTAGTATTGTATAATAAGCCAGAAACTCCAAAAACCAATTCTTCATTGTCAAGGGTACGATCCCAGGCACAAGCGGTCCCTGTTAATGGGCAATAAATCATTGCAAAAGCTTGATTATTAATTTTATCGTTTACCACTTCATGCCAGTCTGTTACAGCATGAGAATACCCTCTGACTTCTTGCCCTACTTGTACTCCCACGACTAAGTCCTCATCTTTTAGATAAAACCCATTTTCCTGATCATTTTTAAAATCATAATCTTCAAAAATCGGATTATCTAATGGTGTGATCGCATCAAAGCCTGAGCCTTGAAATAAATAGTCAGTTGGAATTAACCAATCCGGATTATTAGCTTGAGGTTGAGGAAGGCTACCGCTTACTTCTAGACCACTGTATAACTCTATTCCAGGATACATGGCTCCAAAAGTCAACCAATATCCCAGATAAGCATTGGGTATAGGAAGTTGTGCTCCAGTCCTTGGGCCTTTGACTGCCTGACCAAACCAATCCCATTCATTGCCTTCTGAGTCTCTTAAAATGGTAGGTAATTCTCCCTGAATGGTTTCAAAAGATAAGTTTTCGTAACCATCTTTTAATTCAAAAGATACGATAAAACCATTAACGGGACTACCAACAATAATAATATTTGCCCCATTTATTTGGTCCTCAATTAATTCTATTGCTCCATTTCCAGAACTGAGTGGTGGCTCTACTACAGGTTCTGGTGTTTCTTCATTTTGACAAGCAAAAGTTAGAACGGATAATAGTATTAAAAGATTTTTTAAGAATTGAAGCTTGGTTTTAGTGTTCATTTTCTTTGCTTATAAAGTATCTAAATTTATGCTTAACATATAAGGTTTAGGTGTTTAGGAATATACATTTAGTCATTGGTAAAATGAAGTTAAAGTTTATTCCTTTATGCAAAAAGTACCTAAGGAGAATTAAACTTCTAAACGTATTTACAAATTAACTGTCGGTACGATTGTATACCTCAAGTTTAATCTAAATCGATAAGTCGTTGTCAACTGAGTACCTTCTAAATTACGCCAAATCGGAATTTCACCAGTTACACCAACACTCCATTTAGGAGTTACATGCACATCTACTCCCGGCATTAAATGCAACCAGTCTCCACTGGTATTTGAAGCATCTATACCATTGACCTTATCGAGGCCGGTATGTCGATATCGCAAAAGAATTGAGGGATCTACTACCCAAAGTCCCAGAAAGTAGGTATCTGAAAAACCAGTTAATACGATTAACTCATTGCCAAATTCATATTCCTGTCCACCATTGAATCTTTCTCTTGGGGTGGTATGTCGGTAAGTGAAAATGGTATTAAATGACAAACCTCTTTTAAATACATCATACACCAAGATGTTAGCTCCAAAGAGTCCATCCCAAACGCCAGTGCCCGGTTGCATATCCGGGTGGAATTCAGTGATGCCCGTACGAGGATCGATGACGTTGGTTTTGCCTAATGGAATATTAACTCCGGCAGCTCCGATCAAACTTATTTTTTGGGTTTGTAAAAACTGATATTGAAGCATAGCTACTGCATCTCCTACACCAGAAGCTACAGCTACATTTTCACTGCCATTGCTTGTGATTCTTTCTTCCTGACTAACGTAAGACAGTAAGCCTGTCAAAGATATTTTGGGCGAGAAAGCATAGCTTGTTCTTAACAAAATGGAATGTGTATTTCTTGCTCTTCTTCTGTCATCCAGTCTTTGAGAACCAGCAATCAGGTCTTTTTGAGTATTAAAATCATAGCTCAACTGAAAGTCTAACTGTCCATTGTCCAAAGCCTGAATCCCAAGGTTACTAGATAAAGGAGTTCCTCCTGAGCAACAGGCCTGACTCCACAAGAAACTGCTTGTAGCGATTGTAAAAATGAAAAGTAAAAGTAGGTTTTTCATCTTTATTGATTTTTATCTCAAAAATTACACTTATAAAGATAAATAAACTGTCCTGAGTTAGACGAAGGTATTGTTGGAAAGAAAAAGCACTTTTCACTGTCGCGAAAAGTGCCTTTTGAATTGCTTCAGTTTTACATTGAAGCATATAAAACATTAAGATCGAAACAGCTAAGCTATTTCACCTTTAAAAAGTTCAATTACTTATCCCACCAAAGCGGAGTATGCAACCAATCTTCACCACCTAATAATGTGCCAACAGCAGCATCATAGTTAGTAGAATTGATATCACGCTCAGAAGTTGGATATCCGTGACGTACTGGAATTTCAGGAAGATCACTTAATGGAACTGGTGCCGGAGAAAGGGTTGGGAAACCAGATCTTCTCCACTCAGACCATGCTTCTTGGCCTTGTAGGTACATAGCCACCCACTTTTGATTGTGGATTACCTCCATATAGTTACTTGCATCATAAGCAACACCTGGTTGAGCGATATAAGCATCGTAAGCAGCTTGATCAAATACACCCCATTGCTCCATAGAAGCTTTGATAGCATCATTATAGAACTGCTCAGCATCGCCGCTAATCCATCCTCTTTCTACAGCTTCTGCCTGAGCAAATAACATTTGAGACATAGTAACAATAGCAATAGGTGCATCCTGACCTCTTACAGCAGGGAAACCAGGGAAAGAGATGTCATCATTAGGAATATCACCTGCATTGATGATACCATAAGGCATACCTTGTACATCACCAAAGTTTGGAGCTGGATCGGCATATGCATTCAAACGAGGATCATTCAATGGCTTCATGTAGTCAACCAAAGTGCTAGAGATAGCATAATCTGTACGAGTAAGGAAACGACCAAACCAAGGGTTTTGGTTTAATGCCTCAGCCAAATATGGATACATTACATCTTCAGTGATGATACCATCTGCAATAGCATCCGCAAACTCAGTTGCAGCCAATTGTGGTTCAACTTCAGACAAACGCATAGCAGCAATAGCACGGATAGTGTTTGCAAATTGAGCCCACTTTTCCATATCACCACCCATAACGAAGTCTCCTTCTACAGGAGCACCACCATCCATCTGAGCTACGGCTTCTTTCAATTCAGACAAAACTGCATTGTAAATAGCTTCCTGAGAATCATAAGTAGGTGTTAGATTATCTCTTCCTTGTAAAGCTGCAGAATAAGGAAGTGGTCCCCATCTGTCCGTCATAAATTGATAAAAGTAAGCTGACATAATGCGTGCTACTGCAATCTGATTGGCATTAGAACCTGATTGCAAAGCATCTGCTTTAGTAGCTTCATCTGTATTCAAATCAATGATGTGATTCAAGTCAGCTAAAGGACCTGTATACCATCCATTAAAGTCAAAGTTTAAACCACTGTATCTGGTTGCATCAGTATACTGTGTCTGAGACATATACTGAACATAGTAAATCTGTGAAGTTTGACTTAATACACTTGCAAAAGAACGCAAGCTATTTGTCAAAAGAGAAGCTGGAGCAACAGAGGTAGTGTTGTTTGGATCGACGTTTAAGTCACCAAAATCACTACAGCTAGCAGCTACAAAAACAAGTGCAGCCAATAAGCTTATTTTTATTTGTTTCATTTTTTTGCTTTTTATAGTTGGATTATCGGAGCTTAAAAGCTCCGATAATGCAGTTTTTAACAATTATAAAATTATGATTAGAAACCTACTCTTAAGTTAATACCCAAAGAACGTACACCAGGTAACTGGCCATTTTCCTGGAATACAAAACCATTAGAACCTGGAGAGATTTCAGAAGGATCGATACCATCAACCTCAGAAGAAATCAACCACAAGTTTCTAGCAATCAAAGACAATTTCAAGCTTTGAATTGGAGTCTTGCTCAACATCTTAGATGGGAAGCTATATCCTAAGCTCAATTCTCTGAACTTCACATAAGAAGCATCATATAACCAGTTTTCGTTCATTGCAAACAGGTGAGAAGAATAGTGAGTTTGTGCATCTACATATACAGCTCCTTGAGAACCATCAGGTAAAATACCATCAACTCTAACTCCACCACCATCAGCTACAGCATCACGTACAGGATTTCCTTTGTCATTCAATCCAACAGTTTCTTCACCTAAACCAGAGTATGCATTAAACATTCTTGTTACAGAGTGGAATTGACCACCGATTTGGAATTCGATGAATGCAGATAAAGAGAATCCGTTCCAGTCAATTACATTACGGAATCCACCCGTCCAATCAGGTAAAAATCCACCTAAACTCTTGTTATTTGTTCTTACAAAAGAACCATCTTCATTGATAAGTGGTAAACCAGTAGCTTCATCATAAGTGAAACCTCTACCAGTAAACTCACCCCATTCGCCACCTACAGGAGCGTTGATCGAAAGACCACCCCAGCCCCATCCATCAAGGCGTCTGTTGTCCAAACCATCTGCTAATTCAATAACCTCAGAGTTGTTAGTTGCGATATTGAAGAATACATCCCAGTTCAATTTGCTTGTTTGTACAGGAGTAGCGTTCAATGCCAATTCGAAACCATTAGAGCGGATCAAACCAGCGTTGATGATTGCAGAAGAGAAACCAGAAGAACCAGGTACTGCCAATGTCAATATCTGATCTTGCGCATCGTTGTTGTAATATGTCGCATCGATTCCTAAACGATCGTTCAAGAAACGCAATTCAACACCAAACTCGTAAGAAGAAGAAAGCGCTGGTCTCAAATCTTCATTGATCAAAGTATTAGGTAATGAGAAAGTTCCCAAATTACCATAAGGAGTACCTGCACCATACGTAAAGTTAGTCTGGTAAGGTCCAATATCAGAACCAACCTGTGCGTAAGAAGCACGGATTTTACCAAATGACAATAAGCTAGAATTCATCAATTCAGAGAATACAAAACTACCTGTGAATGATGGATACAAGTAAGAGTTGTTATCAACAGGAAGTGCAGAAGACCAGTCATTACGAACTGTGAAACCTAAGTATAAGAAAGACTTATAACCAAAGTTAGCACCACCATAGATAGAACGTACATTCTTTTCTGAAATGAAACCAGCAACAGAAGGACGGTCAGTAGAAGCTTTAATGTTGAACAAGTTTGGTGAAGTCAAACCACCAACTACACCCAAAGAGTTTGAGTGATAGTCATTCAAACGAATGTTACCACCTAAGTTTGCATCAATAGTGATATCACCGAATGACTTAGCATAAGAAGCTAAGAATTCGTAGTTATCTTCACGAGAGTTAGCAACAAATTCGTTGTAATCATCAAGACTCAAACCACCAGTAGCAGTACGAGTTTCATTACGGAAAGTATAATCGTCACGTCTTACAAAACCTGCAATTGTCAAGTTTTCGTTTACTTCATAAGTCAAGCTCAAGTTACCGTAGTAACGGTTACGAGAATCTGTAGGGAAGTTTTCATAAACTACAAAGAAAGGAGAATCCCAGTACAATGGACGCAAGTTAGTTGGGCTACGAATGTTCCAAGACTTGAACGTTCCATCAGGATTTCTGTAATCACGTAATCTATCAATATCCAACTGACGCTGGAACCATTGGTTGAAAGAGTTAACAGGGTTGTTACCATTATAACCAAAAGTAGGACGACCTTCACCTTGAATGTCTACAAAGTTAATATTAGCACCAAAAGTCAACTTCTCAGTCAACTTAGAAGAAGCGTTGATAGAAACGTTGTTACGATTGATAGAAGAGTTAGGAATAACACCTGTTTGGTTGATATTAGTGTAAGACAAACGGAAAGTCGTTTGGTCGTTACCACCAGACATAGAGATGTTGTTGTTGAAAGTAACACCAGTGTCGAAATAGTCACGTACATTATTAGGCTGAGCCTCCATAGGAATTTGCTGACCATAATCTTCACCAGGGAACCAGCTCCACCAAGGACGATACATTGTTCCATCCATTCTCGGACCCCAGCTTTCATCAGCAGCATAGTTTAGTACATTGTATTCTTGACCATCTACAGGGTCAACTGCACGCAAGAAATCTTGAGTGTAACCACCACCGTATTCATTTTGATATTCAGGAAGTATATAAACGCGGTCAGCAGTTACTGTACCAGTGTAAGTAACGCCGATACCTTTGCGTTTCTTTCCTTTCTTAGTTGTAATCAAGATTACACCGTTAGCACCACGATTACCATAAATCGCAGCCGCAGTAGGTCCTTTTAATACAGAAATATTCTCGATGTCTTCAGGGTTGATATCTGAAGCCAAGTTACCGTAATCAACACCACGATATCCAGCAGAGAAGTTTGCATTTGAAATAGGAGTACCATCAATAACGAAAAGTGGAGAACCACCCGTTAAAGAGTTAGCACCACGGATACGAATTTTTGCTGAACCACCTACAGAAGCACCAGAAGCAGAAATAACTTGTACACCTGCAACCTTACCTGTCAAGGCACTAACCACGTTTTGGTCAGCAACAGCCGTTACTGCTTCACCCTGTACTTCCTGTACAGCATAACCGAGAGATTTTTGTTCTCTTTCGATACCTAAACCAGTTACAACAGCTTGAGTTAAAGTAATACCTTCTTCCATAGAAATATCAATAGAAGTGCGGCCATTTACCTCGATATTCATGGTATTGAAACCTGTGTAGCTGACGACTAATTCATTTTCACCTTCAGCAAGCTCCAATGTATACATACCATCGAAGTCAGTAGTGGTACCTTTGGTAGTACCTTTTACCAGGATACTCGCACCAATCAATGGTTCTCCACCTTGATCAGTGATTTTTCCCGAAAGCGTTTGTTGTGCCATTGCCATACTAAATACAGCAAAAAGCAGCATCACAACCAGTGAGAGCTTTTTCATAATAATCACAATTTTAAAAGTAATGTTAAAAGTCAGTTATTAAAAAGTTACAGAAAACGCAGAGCGCATTCATTCGAACCAATGTCTTGAATCATAATTTATTTGAAATAATACATAATGAAATCACTATTCATTAGTATTTAGTGCAATTTTAGTTTTTGGAATTTTTAATTAGAAGTAAAAAATGACTTTTCATTTTAAGTTGAAGCAAAGTAGAATTTAGATCTAATTTAGTAACATTTTCTTAACGCACAGAAAAAAAACGCTATTAAAAGAAAATACGCTGCTTCGTATAATAAAGAATCAAATAAGAAATACCTGAGTAAAATTCAAAATTTGAAATATAATTTGGAAAAACCGATCACATCCAAATATATAGATACGATTCTCTCAAAAAAAATATTTATTTCCAAATAATTTTTTTTTGAGATTTTGAAAAAATCTATCAACATTAAAACACTATTTGTTTTTTTACAAAAAATTTACATAAGCCTTTTCAAATACATCTGTATGGTATTTTTAAGCCCAAAGTATAATGCATCGCATATCAAAGCATGCCCAATAGATACTTCCAACAAGCCTGGGACTTCATTCTTGTAATAAGACAAATTCTCTAAATTAAGGTCGTGCCCTGCATTAATACCTATTCCAATTTCTTGTGCCAGAATAGCACATTCTTTGTGTTTTAAAACTGCTTTTGCAGGATTGGTTAAATATTCTTTAGCATAATTACCCGTATAAAATTCTATTCTATCTGCTCCTACTTCTTTCGCGCCTTCTACAAACTTTTCTACCGGATCCAGAAAAACAGATACCCTGATTCCTTTTTCGTGCATACCTGCAATCACCTCTTTTAAGAACCCTTGGTGCTTGATGGTATCCCAACCACTATCAGAAGTCAACGCATCGGGTGCATCGGGAACCAAAGTACATTGGTGAGGCGGATTGTCTAAAACCAACTTCAAAAAACGCTCATTGGGATTTCCTTCGATATTAAACTCCGTTTTTACGATTGCTTTTAATTGAGGGATATCATCATAGCGAACATGTCTTTCATCTGGGCGAGGATGAACCGTAATGCCTTGCCCACCAAATTCTTCACAATCTTTAGCAACTTGTACTAAATCTGGCAAATTACCTCCCCTTGCGTTGCGAACAAGGGCAACTTTATTTATGTTAACGCTTAATCTGGTCATTATTCTAAAACATTTACTTAAGTTGAATAAACAGAAATATGTTGTAAGTGGTTGGACACAAATAATTACCACTTAGTACAAAAAAAATAATACTTAGTAAAACTAAAAAAATAAGTTTTGCATTTTGACCGAGAAGATTTTGTCT
>JBCBCD010000162.1:0-10252 GCA_038530915.1 Bacteroidota bacterium | reverse complement strand
ATGAAAATCAAAGTAATGTTATTCAGTCTTTTCTTAGTTGGTTTCGCGTTCTCAAACCAAGTTCCTTGAAGTCAAGCAAGAAAGAGATTTTTATTCTTCAGTTTATAATAATGTGGATTCATTAGAAACGGCAGCGGAAGCATTAAAACAAGATAATGATGACATGCAGTCTTACCTTAGGCAAGCATTGCAGGAAGTAGAAAAATTGACCGTAGCCAACCAAAGTTTAAATAGGAATTATCAATCTCTGAGAACCAAATATCAAGAAATTGCTCAAACCAGCAATTCAGTTGTGTCCAATTCTTCATTGGAAAAGCAAAACCTGGAAGAAAGATTGGCCAACAAACAAAAAGAGCTTGATCAAAAAGAAGCTTATCTGAATCAATTGCAAAGAGATCTGGTCCTGCAACAACAAAGATTAAGTAGTACTCCGAACAATCAGCCAGCCAATCCGGAAGTACCTACTTATAATACAAATGAAACCTATTCGAGAGGGAATACAACCAATCCACAATTGGATAATTATATAGCGGTTACGAACTCTCAAATGCAGCAATTGCGTCAGGCATTGGTACAGACATTTGCTAATGCGCCAAGAAATGAAGTCAATATTGTACAAAGCAACGGCAAACTGGTTGTTTCCCTGGCTCAACCTTTAATTTTTGAGACCAACTCCGATCAGGTTTCTAATCGAGGTAGACTCACTCTGGCTCAGCTGGCTGCTGTTTTAAACAACAACAGGGAAATTGAACTCACGGTAATCGGACATACTGACTCAGATGGAGATCAAAAATACAATTGGGACAGATCCGTTATTCGTTCCAGCTTAGTAGTGAAAGAATTGGTGGCCTTAAATATCAATCCAAAGCGGATTTTGGCAGCTGGTAAAGGAGATAATGCCCCTTTGGTGAGTGAACGTTCAAATGCTGACAAAATAGCAAATAAAAGAACTGAGATCATTTTGTCTCCAAACTATGATGCTATATTAAATCTCATTCAAAAATAATGAACACCCTATTTTTCATCTGTAGACCTAAAAACTCTTTAATAAGCACATTTATATTCTGCATCATCTTATTATGTTGTAGTTGCACCCCTAGTCTTGAATCTTTAAAGTTGGATAATAAGAATAAGATTGCTTCTTTGAAAAAAGAACCCTGTTTTAGTAATTGTCAAAACTATAAGTTCACCATCTTTGAAGATGGAACTGCTATTTTCAATGGCATTCAAAACACAAGAAGACAAGGGCGGTTTTATAAAAAGTTTGACGAAGAAACACTTGATGCTTTTATCAACTTTTGTGCTTCAGCCGATTTATGGCAATACGAAAGTGTATACAGAAGCAATTATCCCGATATGCAAACCATCGTACTCTCCTATTTTGAAGGTAATAACGTCAAAACAATAACTGGAAAAAGAGAGCGTCCAATGGCGATCATCGAAGTTGAGGAAGAACTGGATAAATTGGCATTCAGCAATGGCTGGACAGCATTAGATAAAGACGCCAACAATGACAACAGCGGCGAGGGTGTTAGTAATACCAGTCAACTAATTGTTAAGCTCAATCAGGGCTTAGATGCATTAGCCTGGTCGCTTCAGTACAATGATGAAGGACTTAAAATTGTCAAAGCCATTTCTGATGATAAGACATATTGGTTGGTGGAATTTAACGCTGCTATCATTTCAACTCAGCAAATGATTCAAACCCTCAGAAAAGATCCAAATGTATTTAGTGTCCAAGAACAATAAAACCTAATTGCTCATGCAAAGACGTAAATTTGTAAGAAATACCCTAATAGCTGGCTGGGTACTTCCTAATATTACTTTATACAGTTGCTCACAAGTGGAATCTCCAATCAACACACAGCAAAGCTCTTCTCCTGACTATTCAAGTTTTGAATTGGAAGAAATAACTGTCAATGAGCTTCAGGAAAAGATGGCAAACGGAGCACTTACTGCTGCAGCCATCACACAAATGTATTTAGACAGAATAGAGCAGATAGATAAAAATGGACCACAATTGAATTCAGTCATTGAGGTAAATCCGGATGCACTTAGCATTGCTCAGGAATTGGATGAAGAAAGAAAGAATGGCAATATCAGAGGACCACTGCATGGTATACCAGTAATTATAAAAGACAACATCAATACCGGAGATAAAATGATGACTACGGCCGGGTCATTGGTATTAGATGGTAATTATGCCGGTGAAGATGCACCTATTGTTGTTAAATTAAGAGCTGCCGGAGCAATTTTATTAGCAAAGGCAAATTTGAGTGAATGGGCCAACTTTAGATCTTCTCGCTCTTCCAGTGGATGGAGCAGTAGAGGTGGCCAATGCAAAAATCCATATATTCTTGATAGAAACCCTTGTGGTTCTAGTTCCGGTTCAGGCGCTTCCGTTTCTGCTAATCTTTGTATGATTGCGATAGGTACCGAAACCAACGGTTCTATTGTTTGTCCGTCCAATAATAATGGTGTTGTAGGCATCAAGCCTACTGTTGGCTTATGGAGTAGAACGGGCATCATTCCAATTTCTTTCACCCAAGATACTGCCGGACCTATGGCTCGTACCGTAACCGATGCTGCCATTTTATTAGGTCCATTGGCCGGTGAAGATCCAAAGGATAGCAAAACAGCCGAAATAACCGGCAAATACAACCAAGATTATACTCAATTCCTGGATGCCGATGGTTTAAATGGTGCCAGACTCGGAATTATTAAAGATTTGATGGGCTTCCATGAAAAAGTAGATGCTGGCCTTGAAGCTGTTTTTGAAAAAATGAGAGCAAAAGGAGCTACGATAGTTGAATTGGAATCTCCAGAAGAATGGCGTGGACTAGGATCTGCCGGACTAACCGTTTTAAACTATGAGTTCAAAGATGGATTGAAAAAGTACCTGGAAACCGTCAATCCTCCATCAGGAGTTAAAACGCTGGCAGATATCATTGCCTACAATCAAGAAAATGCCGATCAAATCATGCCCTATTTCCAACAGGAAAGGATGGATGGTGCAGAAGAAAGTGGCGAGATGAATGATCCTAAATACCTGGAAGCATTGAAGAAGTCGGTAGAACAATCCAGAAAAGGAATCGATAGATTATTGACAGAAAACAACTTAGATGCTTTATTGGGTCCTACAGGTGGACCAGCCTGGACGATAGATGTGATCAACGGCGATCGATTTGGTGGAGGTAGCTCTTCTCCTGCTGCCAGAGCAGGTTATCCAAATATCACTGTTCCTGCCGGAATGGTAGAAGGTTTACCTTTTGGTTTGTCTTTCTTTGGAACCGCTTTTTCAGAACCTGAATTGATTAAGTTGGCTTACGCTTTTGAGCAAGCAACGAAGATGAGAAAAGCTCCGGAGTTTAAAGCTACGCTGTAAATCATGGGTCATAAGTCATGGGTCATAAGTCATGGGTCATAGGTCATTTCTCATGGGTCATGGGTCATGCTGTGCTTGCAAGCATATGTCAGAGCAGCATGACCCATGAGAAATGACCTATGAAATCATTCTCCTTTCCTATTAAAATTATACCTCCTGTAAATGATCATCCCCACAATCAGTACGATGATCATAAATGGCAACCAACTTCCTATCTGATAACCAATTTTATATCCAACACTGGTGGTATCTGCTTGTAATAATAAATCAATCATAATTTGCATTTTGTCTGTTTATAATTAACCCTTAACCCTCTAACCTTCTAAACAGGTTTATCCACCCGCTTCCTCCAGCTCAATCGTAGCTTCTTCCCAACGCTCCATTACTTCATCCAGTTCTTTTTTCATATTACTGTATTGCTTCATTTTCTTTTCCGAGTCAGGAGATTCATAAAACCTGGCATCAGCCATCTCGGCTTCAACTTTTGCTATTTTCTCTTCTAATTGTTCAATTTTCTTTTCAGCATTGCTGATTGAACGTAGCAGTCTTTTTCTTTCTTCGAAAGAGAGTGTTTTGATAGGTTGGAAAGTTTCGGCTTCTTTCGTTTTGCTGTGTTTTCCTGAAAGCTCTACAGAGCGCATGTCGTTCATAGCTCTTTTCTCCAGGAAAAAGTTCACATCTCCCAAGTACTCGTGCAACTTTCTATCTCTGAACTCTAAAGTTTTATTGGTCAAGCCACCCAAAAAGTCCCTGTCGTGTGAGACGACGATAAGTGTGCCATCGTATTGCAGAATGGCTTTCTTCAAAACATCTTTTGAAATGATATCAAGGTGATTGGTGGGCTCATCTAATACCAGCAAATTAAAAGGACGCAATAGCAAACATGCCATAGCTAAGCGGGCTCTTTCTCCCCCAGATAAAACAGATACTTTTTTATCTACATCTTCTCCGCTAAACATGAATGCCCCAAGAATATTTCTAAGCTTTGTACGCATTTCAGGTGGAGAAGCCGCTTCCATGGTTTCCAGTACGGTGAGCTTGGTATGGAGGGTATCCGACTGATTTTGTGCATAATAGCCGATAGATACATTGTGTCCCAGTTTCACTTCACCATCCGTATAATTCAATGCGTTAACCAGTATTTTAGCTAAAGTCGTTTTGCCCTGTCCATTTTGTCCAACAAAAGCAATGCGATCTCCCCTATCCAGTTTTACATCAATATTATCCAACACCAGCTTCTGGCCATATTTTTTTACCAACTGTTTAGCTTCCACCACCACCTGACCAGACCTTGGAGCTGGTGAAAACTCGAGTCGCATCGCTTCTACATCGGTATCGTCCATTTCAATGCGTTCCATTTTGTCCAATTGCTTTTTCATGGATTGAGCCATCTTGGTTTTCGTAGCTTTAGCCATGAAACGATTGATGGTCTTTTCCTTCTCAGCTATCACTCTTTGTTGGTTTTCAAAGGCGGCTTTTTGTTTTGACCTTCTTTCAACTCTCAATTCCATGAATTTAGAATAGGACGCTTTGTAGTCAAAAAGCTTGCCCAATTCTATCTCTATCGTTCTTTCAGTTATATTATCTAAAAATTCACGATCATGTGAAATGGTAATCACGGCTCCATGATAATTGGCTAGGAAAGCCTCCAGCCAAATGATGGATTCGATATCTAAGTGGTTGGTAGGCTCATCCAGCAGTAAATAATCTGGACGTTGCAAGAGCATTTTCGCTAAAATAATTCTCATCTGCCATCCACCACTAAACTCTGTTGTTTGGCGATCGAAATCGGTGTCTTTAAATCCAAGGCCTTTTAACACTTTCTCTGTCTCAGCCTCCATGGATTGTCCACCAATGAGCTGAAAGCGATCATTTAAATCAGAAAACTCTTCCAATAATTTTGCATAGGAAGGACTATCATAATCTGTACGTTCAGAAATTTCATCATTGATCTCAGCTATCCTGGCCTCCATTTTTTTGACATGCTCAAAAGCCCTTAATGCTTCCTCCATAACGGTACGTCCGGTTGGGATGTCCATTTCCTGATGCAGAAAACCTAGTGTAGCACTAGCAGGCTTACTCACCTTACCCTCTTGTGGAGCGTTTTCTCCGGCCAGTATTTTCATGAAGGTAGATTTACCGGCTCCATTTCGTCCGACCAAGCCTACTTTATCTTTGTTTCCTATGACAACATTTACACGATCCAACAACTTTCGATCTCCGTATTGCACATAAATATCTGTCGCAGTAATCATAAATCTTTACTTAAATAAATTTCAACAAAAGTAATCAATGAAAACTTTTTTTTCCAAGTTTAGGTGAGTGCTTAAAGTAAATTTGACAGCATACCCTTTCTTCAGTGATGGGAATCACACTTCTTTGCTTACTCTCTTCTTAAATTACCAGTAAAAATGGAAGGTGACAACACATTGTTATACATCATTGCATTTGTAATTATTGCACATTTTGTAGTAGGTTTTATCTTTTTGGCTAAAAAGTTGAGCGGCCCCCTTAAAGAAGAGGAGAAGGAATGATGCGTTACGCTTTTTCAATGGTGAACCCAAAGGTAGAACCTAAATTGGGCGTACTTCTCACATTGATTGTTTGATTGTGTGCTTCAACGATGTGTTTTACAATGGAAAGTC
The DNA here is from genome assembly GCA_038530915.1 of Bacteroidota bacterium. Classification (GTDB taxonomy): domain Bacteria; phylum Bacteroidota; class Bacteroidia; order Chitinophagales; family Saprospiraceae; genus JANQPA01. The sequence goes on along the minus strand of JBCBCD010000162.1, from coordinate 4,222 downwards.
CAAGTCCTGAGCCTCCTTGTATGCGAGAGCGACTCTTATCAACTCTATAGAACCGGTCAAAAACATGGTTGATGTGTTTTCTTGGTATACCAATACCATTATCAGCAACTTCAACCAATATATTTTTATCCATATCGTAAAAGCCAACCTTTGTGCGACCATCTGCCTGGCCGTACTTGATGGAATTGTGGACCAAATTAATTAGTACTTGTCGAATGTTCTCACGATCTGCTTTTACCTTATAGGATTGAGAAGCTCCATCTTTAAAGATCAATGCGATATTCTTCTCCTGTGCTTTGAAATCAAGCTCTTCAAATACATCTCTAACAAGATCCTTCAAGTCAAAAACTTGTAATTCCAAGAGCATTTCTCCCGATTCAAAACGAGCAATAGCTTCTAGGTCTTCTACTATGGTTTGAAGCCTTGTAATATTTTTGGCGGCTTTTTTTAGAAAAACTTTATTGACACTTTCATCTTCCAATGCACCATCCAATAAGGAATGAATATACCCCTGTACATTGAAGATAGGTGTTTTCAACTCATGAGAAATATCTCCAACAAACTTGCGTCTGTATTCTGCCCAGTTTTTAAACTTATTGAGTTCTTGGTTTTTCCTATCGGCCCATTGTTCCACTTCTTTTTCCATCTCATCCATGATATGAGTGTTCATATCAAAGTTTTTAGATTTCTTCTTTTCGTTGGGATAGAGTTTCTCCTGGTGAATGGTCTTATAAATAAGTTTGATCTTCCTGTAAATGTATCTACGAAGATAAAAGAGGGTAACAAAATAGGTACTTGCCAAGGCAGTAAGTAATATAAATACAGCTTCCCATATGAAATCATTGTCATTTGGAAGCAGTTCGAAAATCAAAACTGTCAGTAAGACAAAACCAGCAACCATCAAGGCTGAAGAAATGGCGATCTGCCTAGGAGTGGGATTCTTAAGCATTAAAACTCAAATTTATAACCTATACCTTTTATTGTTTTGATATAATTATCACCTATTTTTTCTCTTAACTTTCTAATGTGTACATCTATCGTCCTGTTGCCAACGATTACATCTGTACCCCAAACTTTATTGAATATTTCTTCACGAGAAAAAACTTTACCCGGTTTGGAGACTAACAAATACAACAATTCAAATTCTTTTTTAGCCAATTCGATGACTTGCTCTCCTTTTTGTACACTTACCCTTTCTTTGTCAATGGCTAAATCTCCTACTCTAATTACACTTGAATCATCAACCATTTCGACTCTTTCTGACCTTCTCAATAAAGCTCTTACTCGACTTAAAAACACCCGAGGACGTATTGGCTTTGTGATATAATCATCTCCACCTACATCTAAGGCGGCTATTTGAGAATAGTCTTCTTCTCTGGCTGTTAAAAAGGCGATAACCGTATTATCGAATTCCGGATTTGAACGTAGGTGACGACATACTTCTACCCCATCCATTTTAGGCATCATGATATCCAGGATAATCAAGTGTGGATGTGATGATTCTGCAGCTTGAATTCCTTCTTCACCGTTGTTAGCTGTCACTACTTCGAATCCCTCTTTTACAAGATTGTATTTCAAAAATTCCAGAATATCTGGTTCATCATCTACAATGAGAATCTTGACAGGATTATTCATTAAAAAGAGTTTTTTGGTACTTGCAGCAAGTTAAACAAAATTATTAAAAAACAGAATGCTTGTGGTGTGATGTGCGATGTGGTGATGAGTGATATGGTGATCGGTGATTAATTTTTTCTGTCTATGTCAACCCATTCATTTCTATTCCACTGTGGGCTTAGGCCACCTAACTTATGAAAGAATAAATTTGGATCACTAGAATGTAGTAAACAAATCAAACCCTTTTGATGAAGTAACCAACTTCGAGCTTGGCAAGCCAAAACATCTAACAGACCTTCACTATATGATTTATCTAAAGAAACAAATTCATCAAAAAATCGAAAAACAAGTACTAAACCTTTTTTCTCACTTGTAATTAAATCCCAAATACAATCATCAAAAGCGTTTAGATTTTCTCCATAATAATCTGGAAAATCTAGTCCTTCTTTCAAATGACGATGAACCGTTTTCTTAGTCCATTTAGAAGTATTAAAGTCAACAATCCGATATCCTATCTTTTCTAGTTCATGAATATCCTGGCTCAGAAATGTCTGTTTATGATACATGGAAATGGATCCATCTCTAAGGATATAATAATCAAGAGGCTTATTTTCTTCCAATTTTTAATTTTTTTAAGTAAAAAGATCATCCATCACTTTAGCGACCTCTCTTTTTCTTCCAGATAAATCACTACTTCATTGTATACTTTGGAAAGTCGAATGGGATCTTTTCTGAGTAAATCCATGGTTTTGTTGTAAATGGCACTGTCTATATCATGAAGTTCAAAGATCTGTCGGTAATAAATGTTTCCCATACTGTCTTTGGTGATGCCAACCAGGTTTTGCATAGCGGCCTCAGCTACATGGATATCAGCCAGGATGGGTACTATTTGTTCATCTGATAACAAATCCGATGTAGGTTCTTTTTCACAGTTGGTTAATGAGACCAATAAGAAAAGACAAAAAGCTAATCTTAATACTTTCATTGTAAGATATTCTAACTAAAATATTGCTTGGGGTAATGAAAAGCTACCACTTTTCCATTTTCCCTGTTTATTTGAGCCCAGTCGTCAACTGGAAAGTTTACTTCAACAATTCCACAAGTAGGCACATTGTCTACATACTCAACACTGTACCAATTGGCAATCTCGGTAAATGCCGGATTATGTCCAAAGACTAAAATACTAGCCCATTGGTTGTTTTGCTTTCTGATAGCATGCAATACCTCTTCCGGATAAGCATCATAAATAGAAAGTTCTTGTTGAATATCCTCTATCTTCATGTCAAAGGTTTCAGCAAAGTGTATGGCCGTAGAAATAGCTCTGTTGGCTGGGCTACTAACAATACCGTCTAGTTGCAGTAATTTACCACGCAACATTTTTGACATAAAAGGAGCGTCACGCAATCCTCTTTTATTAAGTGGACGATCAAAGTCTCTTAATAAAGGATCACTCCAACTGGACTTTGCATGACGAATAAAGAATATTTGCTTCATAAATGGCCGATCAAATAAACAATAAAGGCTAAAATTAATTGAACTTAAACGACAAAAAGAAAAAATCTAGAAAAACTTCTACTTTAAGAGTAGTATTTCAAATCATAATGAATAATGGACTTCAAAGATAAAGTAGTTTGGATCACTGGTGCTTCTTCAGGCATTGGTGAGTTTCTCACGTATGCGCTGGCTGATCTGGGTGCCTTAATCGTCATTTCAGCCAGAAATCAACGCGAACTGGAACGAGTAAGAAATAACTGCCCCGATAGCAACAAAATTTGGGTAGAACCATTGGATGTTTCTGATTTTGATAAAATTCCTCCATTGGCAAAAAAGATATTGGATCATTTTGGACAGATTCATTACCTGATTAATAATGCTGGTATTTCTCAAAGAGAACTCATCCAGGATACTTCTTTTGAAGTGGACCAGAAAATCATGAACGTCAATTTTCTGGGCTCTGTAGCAATTACAAAAGCCGTTTTACCAAGCATGATAAAAAGTCGTATCGGACATATAGTCGTTATGAGCAGTGTGCTTGGAAAAATGGGGGTTCCCTGGCGATCCACTTATTCAGCTTCTAAACACGCCTTGCACGGTTATTTTGACAGCCTGCGAGCTGAGGTATTTAAACACAACATTAAAGTTACCCTCATCTGTCCTGGATATGTGCATACTAATGTGACCATCAATGCTTTAAAAGGTGATGGAAGTAAGAATAATGTTATGGCCAACAGTACTGCTGGTGGATTTACTCCTGCAGAATTTGCCCAAAAGGTAATAAGAGTCATTAGAAAAGAAAAGAAGGAAGTATATATTGGTAGAAAAGAAGTATTGGGGATTTACATCAATCGATTTGCGCCTGGTTTGTTTGCAAGGATTGCTCGGAAAATGAAATTGAAGTGATCTTTTTATCTTTTTATCTTTTTATCTTTTTATCTTTTTATCTTTTTATCTTTTTATCTTTAATTTAAGTTCGATTTTCTCGCTTATTAATACAAAAATATCTGCGCGATTTTTTTTGAACCGCAGAGGTACTGTGTTTAAATCCAAATAAATTGAATGTTTTTTTATATTTTTAAAGTCCAAGGAAGAGGCATTTGTAAGTCCTCTA
>JBCBCD010000161.1:0-10263 GCA_038530915.1 Bacteroidota bacterium | reverse complement strand
AGGAAATATATCTCTGTAATTAGCTGACCTACTACCATCCTCTAACAAATGATTAAAAACGGCTACTTGCCCTTCAAATCTAAAGATGGAACCATATACATTGGTCTTGTTTTCCAAAACACAAACATCATTGACCAAATAGCGGGTTGGAAAATTATCTGTACCATCCACTACAATATCATAATCGGCCACCAGCCTTTTTGCATTGTCAATAGTAAATCTCTCGACAAATGCCTTTATGATGATATTCGGATTCAATAATTGTAGCCTTTGCTTTGCCACAATGGCTTTTGCATGTCCTACATCTTTGATGGAATAAAGAATTTGGCGATGTAAGTTGCTCATGCTCACTATGTCCTCATCGACTATACCTATATGTCCTACACCTGCAGCAACTAAGTATTGGAGTACCGGACAACCTAATCCCCCCGCTCCAACAACTAATACTCTCGCATTTTTAAGCTTAGCCTGACCTTCCAGTCCAAATTTTGGTAGGGAAAAATGTCTGGCATAGTACTGTTTTTCTATATGGTTAAAACTCATGACCTAAATAATTTCCAGGTATTCAATTCTCGCCAAATTGTTGCTTAATAATGTCCAATTGGTTCCCTGGTCTTTTGAATGATATAAATTTCCATTATTGGTGCCAAAAAAGAGATGTTCTTCCTTTTTACAAAAAGCATGTCTGAACACAATATCAAAACAATTTTCCTGTGGTAAGCCATTATACTTTTTCTTCCAATTGGCTCCTCCATTTGTTGTTTGGTAAATAGTCAAAGCCAAGTCAGGAGCCACTCTCATCTGATCACTTTTTGCAGGAATTACCCAAGCTATCTCTGGATGATGATGATCTATTGCTAAACCAAACCCATAGTGTGGTATTTCTGATTCTTTACTTAAGAGTTTCCATTCTCGACCTCCATTAGTACTCCTGAAAATGCCACAATGATTTTGTTGCCACAATACTTTTGGATGACCTTGACACATCAATAACCTGTGTGGATCATGTCCCAGTTCGGCATTGGGATTGGGTAAGTAAGTAGCTATCAGACCCTGATTGCGAACTTCCCAGCTTTTTCCTTTATCTGTACTCTCAAAAATCCCCGCACAGCTAACTGCAATGTACAAATGATTGGGATCATTAGGGTTAATGCATATTGAATGTATGAATGGATGATCTCGACCTGCTCCAAACCATTGATTGGCATTCATTCGCGATGGATGATTCCAAAGACCTTCCACCAAATGAAAACTTTCGCCATTGGTATTACTGTAAAAAAGACCTCCTGGTTCGGTACCCATCCATAATTCATCTTCATTAGCACCACTAGCCATCACCCATATTTTCTTGAGTTTAGCAGGCTTTCCATTGGAAAGCAAGGCATTGGATGGATAGGTTGGAATGCTTTTTCTGTTCCAGGTTTTTCCCTGATCACTGGAATATTCTAGTTTTTGTCCCCAATGACGATGCGATAATCCTACCCACCAGTCATTATTATAAGGATTGATATGAATCATAGATACAGGAAAACCAATAAAATGACGACCCACACATACCCATTTTTCGTTCAGTAATCCATAGATTAATAGCCCTTTGCTGGTTCCTACAAGTAATTGATGATCCATTTAATCCTTTTTGATCGGTTGCGAGATTAAAAATTGAGGAATTGAAAGTTTAGCAGTATTAAACACCTACACATCTAAACTGCCTTTACCCACCCGATAGCGCTTGAAAAATAAACACTTCATCAGTACTTAAAAGCTCATCTTTCAAAGAAGTACGATCTTGTATGAGTTCATTGGCAATAAAAATATTGACATGCTGCCTCAAGCTACCATCCTCTTCTACTATAAAATCTCTTATTCCCGGGTATAAATCTTCTAATTTATGAAGGAGTTCGGCAATAGTTGAAGCTTCAACTTCACTTGCTTGTAAAGAAGGAAAAAATCGATTCAATGCAGAAGTAAATTGTACTACGGCCATTTTAAAATTTTCTTTAAGTCGAAAGGTTTAAAAGTCTAAATAACAATGAGTTTAAAGGTAAAAGTATCGAAGGAAATAACCGAATAACCTCATTATCTCATGAAAGTGTTTGTAAAAGAGAATTTCAAATTATTACTCCAATAAAATTGTAATACATTTAAATACCAGAGAAAGTTGAGGCACAAAATAAGATTACGATTCTAAAAGATGGACTTATCTATGCATCCCTTTTTTGAAATAAATATCTATTCAGTTATATATTGCCAAATAGAGTAAAAAAAACAATTTTAGTGACATTTCCTGAATTTAATATTTATAGTACGCCGCTTTTGGTTTTGGTCTTGCAAGGACTGATTTTTACCGTTTTGTTGATCAATCGATATTTTGCGAAAAAAAATATTTCTGATTTACTTTTGGCCTTGGTCTTATTGATAACCTGCTATCACCGCACGACTTATACCATAGGTTTTATGAATTGGTATGACGTATATCGCAATACCAAAATCAACTATATGCTGCTCCCTATGGATCTGGCTTTCCCTCCATTACTGTATTTCTATGTAAAATCAGTAACGACAGCAGGTTTTAAATTGCTCAGGAAAGACATATGGCACTTTGTGCCGGCTATGGTTTATATTGTTTTCAAGCTCTTTATTTATGCCTATGATGCCAATCAACCTGGCTTTGCTGATACGCAAAATGGAGTTTTGAAAGTAGCTATTGAGTTTAAGTACGTCAACCCTCTAATAAGTATAGTTGAATATGGGCAAATGTTAATTTATTTGGCCTTCACCATTCAATTGTATTGGATGTATCGCAAACGAATCCAGCAGTTTTTTTCCAACACCTATCGTTTAGAGCTAAATTGGATTAGAAATTTCTTGTTCATTTATAGTTTCCTTTTTCTATATATGGTATTTGAAGGCACAATAGATGCTTTTATTGTAGAGTTGAGTTGGACTCAAAACTGGTGGTACCATTTTATCTCTGCTCTTGCTATTTTGTACATCGGAGTAAAAGGGTATCTTACAGATACTTCAAAACTTTCTGCACTAGAGTTCAAGAATATTGACATCAATCAAAAGGAAGTGAGCGATGATGAACTTCCTTTATTGAACGAACAAAAGCAGAAACTTGAAAACTATATGCTCCGTGAACAGCCCTATTTAGATCCGGATTTAAACCTCACTGAATTGGCCAAAAAGCTTAAGATGAGCAGGACTCATCTTTCAGAGACCATCAATACAGGTTTTCAAATGAATTTCAATGACTTCATCAACTCTTATAGAGTCAATGCCGTCAAAGAGGCACTTAAGTCTGGCAAACAAGAAGAACTTTCATTATTGGGTATTGCTATGGAATGCGGCTTCAATAGTAAAGCGACTTTCAATCGAGTTTTTAAAAAACTTACCGGCTATTCTCCCACTCAATTTTTGACGACTCAAATCAATTAAGACGACTCAAATCGTCTTTTGAGACGTCTCATGCTAGTATGAGGCGCAAGATTATTGGCTTCTCTTCATCTTTGAGGTGTTCAAATCAATTCACAAAAATTCAGTACACCCATTATGACGAGATTAGTTTTCTTAATTATCCTTATTACTTTTCAGGCTTTCCTTTTTGCCCAAAAAACTCAGGTTACTTTCAATCTGGATATGGTAACCGTTGAAAACCCAGCTGAAGTTGGTATTCGTGGAGGAGTTGCTCCACTCAGTTGGGAAAAGACAACTTATCTGACTGATGAAGATGGAGATGGTGTCTTTACCGGGACCTTCAATTTTGAAACGGATCAAAAAATTGTCGAATACAAATTTGTCAATCAACATGATCAGTTTGAATTGAAAAAGCAAGGAAATCGAATTTTGCTCCTTAATGGAGATAAAAAAGAGGTATTTCAAGCTTTTGACCAACATACTTTCTTCAAATATGAAGAAGTTGAAAACTTAACCTTCACTCCGGATCAATTAAAAGAAGACATAGCTATACTTAAGAAATGCATGGAGTATTTACATCCTAATTTATACAGGTATGCGGATAAAGCTCAATTTGAAAAAAACTTTGCTGAACTGGAAAACAACCTGATCAATGAGCCTGACTATCTATCAGTTTATGCTTCGATGCTAAAGTTTGTTTCCACTATAAAATGCAGCCATACCATAGTCAACAGCTGGAATCAATCTCAATTGACCAGAATGGCGTTGATAGGCCAATCTGATAAAGTTCCTTTTACATTCAAAATCATAGGCGATCGCATTTTAATTGATAAGAATGCCAGTAAAGATGTTATGTTGACTACTGGCTTGGAGTTGTTGAGCTTGAATGGGGTGAAGACACAGGATATGATTGCTAATTTGTTACAGTACACAACGGCAGATGGTAGTCGCGATGCAAAGCGATTGAATTTAATGGAGCTATCCGGTGAAGAAAGATACGAACCTTTTGATATCGTCTATACAGCAGTTTATGGTTTTTACAAACAACATCAGTTGAAATTGAAAAACCATGAAACTGGTGAAGTATTTGAACTTGTTGTAGATGGTATGAGTGGCAAAAAGAGAAAGGAGATCTTAAACTCCAAATACCCTGAGTTTGCCAATAAGTTTGCCAACATCTGGGAATTTAAAGAGCTAGAGCCGGAAGTAGGGTACTTGCGATTGGGGTCTTTCTCCGTCTACCTGTTTGACTTTAATTGGAAAGACTTCCTTAAAGATGCTTTTTCACAAACAATCAACAAGAAATACAAGCACTTAGTCATAGACATCAGAGGAAATGGAGGTGGAATGACAGAAGTTGTAGAATTTCTTTTACAAAGGATCATCATTGAACCAGTAAGTGTAGAATTGGTACAAAACAAAACCAATTATCAATCTGTACCTGATGACTTACGTCAATACATTGGTACCTGGGATAAGTTGCCCTATGATTTTGGCAATAAAGTAGAGCAAATGCCTGATGGCTCTTATAAGTATAAAAACGGCACCCAAATCAGGAACTACAAGCCAATGAAAAATGGATTCAAAGGCAAGACTTATGTCTTAATTGATGCTTCTAACAGTTCTGCTACGCATACCATGGCTACAGTAGTGAAAAAACACAATTTAGGTACGTTGATAGGTCAAGAGACCGGAGGAAACCAAAAAGGGATAAACGGGGGCTACATGTTTTTTACCAACTTGCCCAACACTACAATAGAAGTTGATATTCCGGTTATGGGAGTTTATGATGATCCTAACAAGCCTGACGCCGGAATTAGTCCAGATGTTACTGTACAGCCAACCATAGAGGATGTCATCAACAAAAGAGATCCTGAATTAGAAAAGACGTTAGAAATCATTCATAATAATTAATCACCCGACAAACACTTAATACAATGAGGTATATTATTTTTTCTCTATTATTCACACTATCCGCTTCATCCATTTTTGCTCAAATCAAAGGAAATGGTAAGATGGAAACAAGGACTTTTGATTTTAAAAATATCGAACATGTTGACATTAGCTTTTATGCCAATATAACCATTGATTATAATGCTCCGGAAGGAATGACACTTACAACAGATGCTAATCTTTTCCAACATATTCAAAAAGAAATGAAAGGCAATACATTGGTTTTGGGGCAACTTAAATGGGTACAAACCTCTAAGCATGCAGTAATTAAAATTGGTGCACCTAACTTGAAAAAACTGACTAGCGGCACACACGATATTACCAAAGTAATGAATATCGACAATCAAGAGTTACGCATTGAAGCTGAGGTAGGAGATGTAAGGCTCTTTGGTCAGACAGAATTGTTGAAGTTGAACATCAAAAATGCTGATGTTGATGCCAGCAATTTGGTAGCTCAAAATGCCAAGGTAAAAATAACCAGCTGGGGATCTGCTAAAGTGAATGTAGTCAATGAACTAGATGCCAATGTTACTGATGATGGAGATTTGAAAGTATTGAAGAATCCAAAGTCACTTAAAGGGAATTCAACAGAGGCAATCGCAAATGCTAAAAGGAAAGTAGATCCTTCAGTAAGGTGGATAGATCTTAAGATTAAGAACAATTCTGGCAACCGCCAATCTCTATTGGTTATAGGTCCAAAACCGGATGGTAAGAAATTTAGTTATGGCTTTCCTTTAATGCCCAACCAAGGTCGTAAAGAACATTGGACAGTGGGAACTAAAGTTTACAAAGTCAATGATTTTGGTATTCGAAAGCTTTTAGTCACCATAGGTGATAACGATGAAAACAGAACTGTAGAGTTGTTTTAGAATTAACGATTTAAGCCAATGTTAAGTAACAAAAGTTACTGAATTTTGAATTGTTCTTGTGGATAGAAGTTGTATCTTCTGTCCACTTTTATTTGTGGTTAGAGGGTTAGAAATCTTTTACAACTAAACTTCTGACCTTCTAACCCTCTAAACTTAAAAAATATGAAAGAGTTTTTTCCACAGATCAAAGAATGGGTTGCAAATAAAAAGAAGTTTTACCTGGCTACAGTGATCAAGACATGGGGTTCTTCGCCGAGACCGATCGGATCGGTGATGCTGGTGGGAGAAGATCTCACCATGATAGGTTCAGTGAGTGGGGGATGTGTGGAAACAAGTGTGGTAAGAGCAGTACAAAACTTTACAGGTAGTGCTCCACAAAAACTGTCTTTTGGAATAGAAGATGAAATGGCATGGTCAGTAGGATTGAGTTGTGGTGGAAAAGTCGAAGTTCTACTTGAACCTTTTCTGGCTTTTAGTGAAGAGGAGGAAGAAAAGAAGGTATGGGAAAAGATCCAACACTCTTTTGAGAATGATCGATCTTTTGTACTAGCAACTGCTTTAGAAGGGGAGGGGCAAAGGCATTTTTTCATAGAATCAAGTGCAGAAGATTCTGTTGTTCCTGAAGCTTTGAAAAAAATGGCACAAACTATACTGGATCAGAAACAAAACCAAGTGGTTAGCCTTGAAGGTAAGGAATACTTCTTTCAGATTTTTTCGAGAAGACCTCAGCTGATCATCGTCGGAGCGGCTCATGTTGGTGCTGACCTGGTTACATTAGCAAAGCTTTACGATTTTGAAACGATAGTCATAGATCCAAGGCAAGTTTTCACAGAAAAGACCAACTTCAAGAACCCTCCTGATCAAATGATAGCTGAATATCCCGCTGATGTTCTGTCCAACTTTACTTTAGATCAACAAACGTACCTAGTCGTTCTTTCTCATGATCCAAAAATAGATGACGATGCCCTGCAAATGGCATTGCGTTCTAATGTCGCTTACATAGGTGCACTGGGCAGCAAGCGCACTCACCAGAAACGAGTTAAAAGACTAATAGAAGCAGGTTTTTCAGAATCAGAAATCGATCGCATTCATGCACCAATTGGAATAAATTTGGGCGGCCGAAAGGCGAATGAGATAGCACTTAGTATTATGGCTGAGATCATTAAGGTGAAGAACACTCCTGTGGTGGTTTAGTAAGGTCCTAAGGTTGAATTACTCCATAAAACTCTATGCAACTCTGTGGTGATTTAATAAAAAATCCTTCAAAGAACTCCAACTCAAACAAGCACAAGTATGCCTACTTGGATAATACCTAGCAGCCGCAAAAGCTTCAAAATCTGTTGGTATTTCCTCTTCTAATTCCTCCATGCTGCTCGCATTTTTAAGGAAAAGTTCTACTAAACTTTTGGCTTCAGCTAAGTTTTTGCCCAAGAGGTTCTTTACCAATACTGAAGTAGAAGCCTTTGAAATGGTGCAACCTTTACCGTAAAAATGTATGGATTTAATGACATCTCCATCTATTTCAAGGTATACATTGTACTTATCTCCACAAAGTGGATTGTAGGCTTCTACTGTATGATCAGCATCTTTCACAATTTCAAAACCATGTGGTTTTTGATCGTGAGAAATGATGAATTCCTGAATAATACTTTTTAAAAAATCATCCATATTATAGTTGGCTAAACCATTTTTCTACCGTTTGCTCCGCCGTTTTATTGAATGGAGTGAATCCTGTGTTTTCTCTTCTTCTTCCACTCAGGTAAGAAGGCCATTTCCACCACAATATTCCATTGCACCATTCTCTATCTTTGATTTCTTCAAAAACTATTTCGTAGCAAACTTGCTGAGTATCAGCATTGAAGTCTCTATTGTTTGCTTCTTCATGTGGATTGACCCAGGTACGATCGACTGATCTAAAACCAATTTCAGTGAAAACGAGTGGTCTTTGATATTTATGGACAATGCCTTCTACCATGTCTATCGTCTTCTTAAAATTGGCCGCCATTTCTTCCTTACTTGCTTGCTCAGATTTGCTCAAGGGGTAATAACAGTTTAGGCCGATGTAGTCAAGCTCTTCCCAAAATACGAGGTTTTCAAATTCTGGTCCCCAATTGGCACAATAGGTGATATGACCTGAAAACAAGCCACGCAGTTTGCTTATGATTTCTTTCCAGTCTTCAGGTCTTTCTACTGTAGCTTTAGCGAATTCTACACCAACTGAAAGACCATCCAATTGATACATCTCAGAAAGGATGGCATAGTGTCGCATCCATCGATAGTAATAGTTGAAAAATAACTTCCAGTCTTCTTCAGAGTTCATTTTTACATCACCCGGCCATGATCCTCGACCAAACCATATTTGTGGCTTCATTAAAGTATACATTCCCATTGCTTTGGCTTCTAAATGTGCATAGATACAAGCCTCATCATTTTCCGAACCGGCATTATCTGCTATTGGGATAAAGGAAGGTTTATGAGGATTCCCCATATAGGAATAAGGTACTATAGCTGCAGCATTACTGTTAATTTTTTTCATACGACTCAAAGACTGAGTTGCTAGTTTTGAACCATAACCATTGTATATGCTATATCCCTCATGAGCAAAATTGAATCCTTTCAAATAAGGCAGCTCAATCATTCTTTTTGCAGTTGTAGGAACAGCTGCTTCATCCAGACTTTTCAACCACTTTTTAGAAAGGTTTTTAATTTCCTTTTCATTGGGAGACCAAACCATATATTCAGCTAAAAACTTTTCTTTGCCCCAATAATCGATTAGGAAGGCCACAAAAGAAGCTGCTGCTGCAGACATCACCAATTCTGACTCTTTTTGAAACCACTCATTGTTCAATACTTCCTGCAATGGTGGCAAGTTATCCGTCTGATGCATGAGCGTTGCCCAATAAGCATAACCTTTTTCCTGCCATTGTGAAGTGAAATACAAAGACAATCCTCTTTCCAATGCATGTACTTTGGGCTGACTTAGCAGCTTTCTTAAGATAACTTCATTTTCAGGATGCCATTGATGTCCACTAAAGCGGTGATTAGAGACAACATGTACGCAGGACCTTCTAAAATCACAATGTGACTGGCTATTGTCCTTTTCTTGTAAGCCTTTGTTTTCCACAGAAGGATAAATGTAGTAAGGTAAAATTACCTCTTCATCGGGCTTACCCACAAAATCCAATACCTTTTGAATAGAAGCTTCTGCAGCTTCAGTCAAGTTATTAAAAGTGGTATCGGGCATTTCCTTATTATAGTTGATGAATTTTAAATGCTTGGTGTTGGCTTTGTTGAAAGCAGATTCGGTGAAATCAAAGTGAACATTTTTATCCAGTCCCCAGTCAAATTCATTGAAATTACCAAAGACAACAGCTTTGTCTTTTTTGATGATTTCATAATTCCATGAAGATCTGAATAAGCTAGAGTTGCCACGATTTTGGAGATATTCTAATAGATGATTACCATCATTGCCGGTTAAAATAAAAACCGGAAAATCTTTATTGTAAGGGCTAGGGAATAGATTGATTTTGATAAGGTCATTAGGAAGATTATAATTCTTATTATCAAAACTAAAGCCTTTTTCCTTGGCATGGATATAGCAAAAATCAACTTTTTCCTTAAGTAATTCATTCTCTTGTAGCGAGCCAATGATACAGATTGGATTTGTTGATAATTGTTCTTTTGTCACTTCCTGATCACTGACCAATTCAACATCTATTGATGCTCTTCTTTGTCTTACAACATTTTTACTGATGCTTTCATAGATAGATAAATTTTCAGCATCTGTATGCGGATAAATCAATAACATTTTGCCATGACTTCTCATGTTGTTGTATAAGGTCCATCGGTCTATAGCTGCTAATTCAGCGGGTGGAACATCCTTTGTGTTTTTTGAAAAAACAGAGCTAAACTGTGTTAATACAACCAGTATAACTACTACAACAGCTATAATTGAATAATACAAATTAGAATTCATTTTGGGTGATTTTAATATTACACAGTCAGTTTTATGGGGTGTATTAAT
>JBCBCD010000160.1:0-10297 GCA_038530915.1 Bacteroidota bacterium | reverse complement strand
TATTGATTTAAAAGACGTTTATTGGGCCATACAAAATTATTTAGAATAAAGTCTAATGATTAACGGGTTTTCTTCAGCTAGTATGGTTGCCTCTGGTTTTGTGTATTTGATTCCTCTGGATTAGGTCTTGGAAACGGTGCAAAGAGGGAGTAAATAGATGCCTTCTTGCAATAAGTACACTGACTTAAGTGGTTTGGCTATTACAGCTGCTACTTTGGCTTTAAAGACGAAATTGACTGGAAGTTGAACATAGGATAAGAAAAAAATATTCGTCCGGGTAGGCTTTGGAAAATTAGAGCTTCTTTAACGATTTAGCTAACAAAAATCATTGCTAAAATTGAATAAGTACAGTATCTGTTACTATAGTTAATAGAGTTCTTTTTTCCAAAGCTAAAGCTCAAAATATGAAAAAAAATATCCTTATTCTAGGTGGTTATGGCTTGGCCGGAAAACAGATAGCAGTGTTGCTGCTGCGCCAAAAGCCTGACTTAAATATCGTCCTTGCTGGACGCAATCTACAGAAAGCAGAAAAGGAAGCAGAAAGGATCAACACGGCGCTTGCTACACATAATGTAAGCGCATTACAACTTGATGCAAGTGATAAAGCTGCACTGAAAAAAGCCTTCAAGGAATCTGACTTCATTATCAACGCAGCGAGTGCCATCGATCACACTTCCATAGTTGTAGAAGCAGTGCTGGAAAGTGGGAACGACTATATCGATACTCAGCTTTCTTCGCCTAATAAACTGGATGTTTTATATCGCAATGCCGAGCAATTCAAGGAAAAAGACATTTGTTTTGTGACAGATGGTGGTTTTCATCCGGGGCTTCCAGCTGCGCTTATTCGCTACAGTGCCTTACAGATGGATGAAATCCAAAAAGGCAATGTTTTTGTTGCATTAAAAATTAAGCTGGCTGAGACAGGTGCATCTAAGAGTGCCGCCCTTGAGTTTGTTGACGAACTCAAGCATTATAGCACTTTGGTCTACAAGGAAGGAGCATGGAAGAAGCAGTCTTTTTCGAAACCATACCAATTTGACTTTCGTGAGTCACTTGGGGTGGCCAACTGCCTGCCTATGTTTATGGAGGAAATGAAAATCTTGGTTGAACAATTACCCAATATCAAAGAAACTGGCTTTTACATGGCCGGATTTAATAAAATTCTTGATAACTGGTTAATGCCTATTATTTTCATGGGAATCCAAATCGTACCTAAAAAATGGGCTTGGCCATTTGTCAATCTTTTTTTGTGGGGATCCAAATTTACTAAACCGCCTTATGGTGTGAAATTGGTCAGTGAGTGTTCTGGTATCAAAGACAAGCAAGAAGTGAACATACGAATAGAGATCGTCAATTCAGATGAGTATTTGCTCACTGCGGCACCGGTAGTAGCCTGTTTGTTACAGATATTGGATGGTAGTATTAGAAAGCCCGGACTTTGGTTCCAAAGTAACCTGGTAGAACCTTCACGACTATTAGAAGATATGGAAAAAATGGGAGTGGAATATGTTGTATACCAAAAGGACGAACTGCTTGTGGCTTAGAACCTATTGTTAATTTCAAAGGTACTTCACACTAAAGAAGTACCTACTCAAAAACCAAAATCATGAGAATAGTTGAAGTAACTCCTGAAAATGCGATAAAAGAAACTTTTTTCTGCATCAAGGATAAAAAAAGAGATGGATTTAAAGACAAACTTCAGTGGTTTAAAAAGCGCTATAAGGAGGGTATGAAAATCAAAATTTTGAAGAATGATGAAGATAAGATGCTGGGTTTTATTGAATATGTACCAGCCAAATATGCTTGGCGACCTATAGATGCAGACAACTACCTATTTATTCATTGCATATATATTTATTCTAAAAAGGAAAGGAGTAAAGGTTATGGTGCCATGCTAATTCAAGAAGCTGAAAAGGATGCAAAAGAAAAAGATATGGATGGTCTGTGCGTAATGACAAGTACAGGAGGTTGGCTAGCGAATAAAACCTTGTTTGAAAAGAATGGCTTCACACAAATTGAAGCGAAAGATAGGTTTGAATTACTCGTCAGGACATGGAACGACAATTCTAATCTACCACGTTTACTCGATTGGCATAGTCAGCAAAAAAAATATAATGGTTGGCATTTGAGCTATGCAGATCAATGTCCCTGGAACGAGAAGTCTGCTACCGCAATCTTAAACGTTGCCATGGATTATGGTATAAATCTAGAAATAACAAAAATTAAAACAGTTGAAGAAGCTAAAATGGCACCATCTGGTTTTGGTGTTTTCAATCTCTTGCGTGACGGAAAGTTGATAGAAGATCATTACATCAGCCATACGAGATTTAGAAATATTTTAAAGAAAGAACTCAATATTAAAATACCAAAAGAAACTTGATATTAAAATGAGTACAGACTATTATAAAAATATTGCTCACGATTACGACAATATGTTAAAAGGGCATAAGTGGCAAGCACCCGAATTGATATTCAACTATTTGTCAGACCATGTTCAAGCTCAAAGCAAGTTGTTAGATATTGGGGTAGGAACAGGTATTAGCTCACAGCGTTTTCACAAAATGCAAGTTGAATTGTATGGACTGGATCGTTCATCTGATATGTTGGCTGTTTGTGAAGCAAAGAACTTGTTTACAGAAGTACTTCTGTTTGATATACTAAAAGATGAAATACCCTACCCGGAAGCAACTTTTGAATATGTGGTTTGTAGTGGAGTCTTACATTTTTTCTCAAACTTAGAGGATATTTTTGCAAAAATCAGCAGCGTATTGAAAAACAGTGGTTTTTTTGCCTTCACATTTATAGAAAATGACAAGGATTATCATCCATATTTAACATTGACCATAAATGGAACTCATTTGTACCATCATAGCAAAGACTATATTAACTCTTTGGTAGCTCAGTTTAAGTTTATGACGCTTCAGGATGAAACTTTTACAACCATAAAAGACCTTACGACCAAAGAAACATTAGATCATACTTTGATCGTCTTAAAGAAGAAATAACTTTCATTACAAGATTGATTCTTTTCAAAAATCATTACTTCTCCATTCTTATCCATCGACCATCATCTGCATTAAGTTGAATCTGTGTTAGATCAACTATTTCTCCTGAAAGTACATCAACGGCTTCTTTGTAAGAGAAAGATGATGAAAAAGCTACTGTTTTAGCTGGGCCATCATTGATGAAATAATAATGGTCGGCTTCTGAATTACTTAATCGGTAAACCAACACTCCTTCACATTGATAAGGGCTGCTAAGGCTACCAAGGGTATGATCTACTAGCAAAGATTCCGCTAGTTTATGATTCGGTTTGAAACATTGATGAGCCATATCTAGTCCAATTAAGATGGCTTGTCCCTTACCATAGTTGTGTTCAGTAATGGCTGGTTTACCATTATTGTAGTTGGCTTTGACCACAGCTGCCTTAGGCGTCATATCTACTACAAAACCAGTCCATTCTTGACCAGCTAAACTAAGTGTTTTATTAGAGCCTGAAAACTGATAATTATTTAAGGTTACACCAAATAAACGGGCAAATCTTGACCCTTCTCCGGTAGGTAACAATGCGGTATACTGGTCAAACTTACCTCCAGGGAGATCCAAAACCAGGCGTCCACCTTCTTTGACATATTCTTCTAAAATTTCAAGTATTTCTGTATCCAGTGAAATAATTGCTGGTAAATAAATGATGGGATAACGATTGACCAAGCCATTTTTCAAGTCATCAGGAGTAACAAACTCAAAAGGTACATTTGCATTCATTAATGCTCGAGAAACGCCAATGCGAGCTTCAACCGGGAACATACGAAAGCGATCAGGTCCACGAACTGACATTGCCCCCCAAGCTGCATCATTGTTCCAATCATTCAAAATGCCGACTAAGGGTTCTTTATGAGCTTCCCATATTTCATCGCGGTATTTTTCCATAGCTTTTCCCATTTGACCCATCTGTATAGCACGTGGCGTTACTTGATTGTTGCGATCTAGTAAGGCATATTCACCTCCTTCTTTACCTGCCGACCTGACACTCCAACACCAAATACCAAAGCCTTTGAAACCTGCAGCCATTTGACTAAGATAAAACTGGGTAAGCGCTCCGGCATCTACGTAATAAGCATTGAGTTTACTTGCATATTTTTCCCCATCAAATTGTTGCGGACCTCCGGTAGATTCCCAACCACCGGTCCAGCCTCCCTTGAACCAATCATTCATCATAGAAGCCTGTATGTAAAAAGGTCGTATCAGTTCGTTGTTACTGCGGTTGAAATGCCAAGAAAAGTGAGTAGATGGATAAAAGGATCCAAATTCCTTACTGACTTCAGCTATTTGTTCGAAGTTTACGCCTACATAAGCTGACGGCCAAAATAATCCCATCTCACCCCCGGCTCGGAAAGGTTGATTGGCATCGAATTCAACAAAACTTTGAGCAGCTTCTTTGATGTTTTCTGCGCCGTACCAAGCTTTAAAACGAAATACATCCATTTTATTTCGATAATTTCGGAAGGCCACCTTTTGATCCATGTTCTTTTCAAAATCATTCCAGGATGTAAAAGGATTTCCCAAGCCAGAATGGCGGAGGCTCCAGGCGTGATTTAGCTTTTCAATATCTTTATAGTATGTTTTTATCCATTCTTTAAATCGTTTTTGCCCCTCTTCAGTCAATTCCATTCCCATGCCTCCAACTTCTGGCTTAAAAGCGGTACGTGCCCCTTTTAAACCCTTACCATTTTGTGCTTTAAATGACTTAGTTTTTAAAATTCTCTGGCGAAGCACCTCTGTTTGGTAGGCTTGCATTTTTGGATGTTTGCGAATCTCAGCCATATCTGTTTTAGTGGATATGCCAAGTTTTTTAAGCAATTCATCTGTAATAGGCTCCCAACCTGCGTCAGCATACCACCAAGGTATGATACCTTCTTCCAGAGCAATTAACTGGATATCCTCCAATTGCCAACCATCAGCACACATGATTTGCTTGAGGCAATTGAATCCTAATTCTTTCATCTTTCTGAAATGCCAACGTATTTCTTCCTCTCCTTCGTCAGGATGTTGAATGTAGACAACACCAGCCGGCATCGGGTGTAATTTTTGGAAAACTTCCTGTTTTGTGGACCAGTGCAATTGATCGTATTTTTGAATATGCCATGGATCTGCTTCTTGAGCTATTGTGCTGGATCCAATAAAAAGTAACAAAAGAGTTAGTCTTGTAAATAGGATGATTTTGCTGGAATCATTCATAAGAAAGTATTTTAAACAACTTCTTTATCTGTTTTTAATATTAAAAGGAATCTGATAGAAAAGAAAATATGCTCTGGGCTTAAATAGAACATAAAAGCACAATTCAGTTACATGAAGGGAGGTAGTATTTTGTTATTTGAAAAATACTTCGCTCAAAAAATAAATAGGTTGAATATCCGTACATTGGATAATTAGAGAAACGAATTAGGGCGACTCTTAACTCATTTCTAGTTCTGAGTCTTCCAAGAAAGTTTTGTTGGATCAAAATAAAATAAGTCATTCCAATTTTAAAAACCGGAATGACTCATTATAATCATTTTTAGCTATAAAAATAGCGCTGTAAATTAGTTATGCAGTTTCTAAGGTTTTTGGCCCGGCAGCAACGATGTCATCATTAACGCCAGCTTCAAAAGCTTTGAAGTTTTCTGTAAATAGATTTACAAGTTTGGCTTTGGTTGCATCATATGCTCCCTTGTCTGCCCATGTGCCTTTAGGGATCAATACCTCAGAAGGTACACCAGGACAGCTAGTAGGAATTTCAAAACCAAATTCAGGATCGATAACGGTTTCAACATTGTCGAAGTCACCATTGTGTATGGCATCGATCATTGCTCTTGTATATTTCAATTTCATTCTTGAACCTACACCGTGTGCTCCACCAGTCCAGCCAGTGTTGACTAACCATGCTGTAGCATTGTGCTTCTTGATTTTCTCAGCTAACAATTCTGCGTAGCGGTTAGGGTGCCACATCATGAAGGCAGCGCCAAAACATGCAGAGAACGTAGCTTGAGGCTCAGTAACGCCCATCTCTGTACCTGCAACTTTAGCAGTATATCCAGAAATGAAGTGATATGAAGCTTGCTCAGGAGTTAAACGGCTCACTGGAGGCAATACACCAAAGGCATCACATGTCAAGAAGATGATGTTTTTAGCATGTCCAGCAATAGACGGTATACGTACATTGTCAATGTAGTTCAATGGGTATGATGCACGTGTATTCTGCGTAATGCTTGTATCGCTGTAGTCTACCTCCCTGGTCTCTTTGTCATAGATTACATTTTCCAGAACGGTACCGTAGCGAATCGCATTATAGATATCTGGTTCTTTTTCAGCAGAAAGATCGATAGCCTTAGCATAACAACCACCTTCAATGTTGAAAACGCCTGTATCCGTCCAGCAGTGTTCGTCATCACCAATTAATTCACGCTTAGGATCTGCACTTAGTGTAGTTTTACCTGTACCGGATAGACCAAATAGGATAGATACATCTTCATCCTCGCCTACATTAGCAGAGCAGTGCATAGGAAGTACATCCTTAAGAGGCATCAGGTAATTCATCAATGAGAAGACACCTTTCTTCATTTCACCTGCGTATTCTGTACCCAGGATCACCATTTGATTCTTCTCAATATTTACGTCAATACTAGTTTTAGAAGTCATCTTGGTCGTATGCCTGTTTGCAGGGAAGCGACCAGCGTTGAAGACTACAAAATCAGGTTCGCCAAAGTTTGCCAATTCTTCCTTCGTAGGCATGATAAGCATGTTCTGCATGAACAAAGAGTGGTAAGCTCTGGTACAAATGATACGTACTTTAAGTCTGTAGTTTTCATCCCAGCCCGCAAAAGCATCAACCACGAATATGCGCTCACAAGTATTTAAATAATCTATTGCCCTCTCATGGTTAATGTCGAAGGTATGCGCATCTATTTCCATATTGATATCACCCCAATCGATGTTATTCTCTGAATCAGGATGGCGAACAATACGTTTGTCCTTCGGGCTACGTCCAGTTTTTTCACCTGAATAAACTAGTAATGAACCTTTGTCTGAGATAGCAGTCCCCTTTTCGGTTCTTAATCCTAGCTCATACAAAACAGGTACACTAGAATTTCTAAGGATTTCTTTTACAGTGATTCCATATTGATTAAGATTAAAACTCATGGGCTAATTAGATTTAAGATTAAGAAAAAAGTTATTTAATACGAGAAGACCTCGTGAGACACTTTTATGCCCGTGTCGAAAGTGGGGTCTGAGATACATATGTTCCTCTTATCGTACATTGTGCAAATTAGGCCATAATTAAAAAGCACAAACTGTCAAATGTCAGGAGTAAAAAGTGATAAATACCCATGAAAAAAATTAAAGAGGGTGTTCTTAATCATGGACTTTGTTGGTGTGGAAGGAAACTAATGGGTGAAAAGTGGAAGGATGTTTTGTCTGTAAGTGTTTAACCAGGCATCGTACTCCTAAAAATTTCTTTAAATTCTTCTATCGGAATTGGTCCCGTTTTCATAATGGTATCCATGAAAAGCTGCAAATCAAATTTTTCGCCCAATCTTTCCTTTTCAGTTTTAAATAATTCCTTAAACTGAACAAGCCCATGAAAATAGGACGTCATCTGCATAGGAGAACGCATAAGACGTCCCCAAAGACTTTTGGCAAATTGTGGTGCTAGCAGAGAGGTTTGAGTCGAAAATTCCATTACTTTTTCTTCATCCCAGCCATTACAGTGTACCTGTACGGAGGTATAAGCTCGGTTGGCATTTTCTAAGCGCTTGCGTAAATGGGCAATGAACGTCAATGGGTTTTCAGCTTCCCAACCTTCATCTAAAGCCACTCTTTCCGTAAAGGTTGCCCAGCCTTCAAAATATGGACCATAAGGGAATAAAAGACGAACAGGGTGAGCCGTTTCTCTACTGATTTTAATTTGCATGTAATGCCCAGGAAATAATTCGTGAATGACAATCATGCGGTTAAATGGCTTGTTGAAGGAGGACCAAAAGTCTTTTTTTTCTTCCTCCGGAAAATCATCAGGAATATTGGGAAGATAAAGCGTGGTGACTGGATTTGGATCAAAAGGAGCTGCACTATCCACCCAGCCAATTCTTGCTGAGGGTCCGGCACTTTCTGGAGCAGGTATAATCCGGAGTGTTTGATATTCTGGTAGGGTAGCAATATTTTTTTCTTCTATAAACTGGATGGCTGCATCTGATAAATCCTGCCAAAATTTTAAATATTCTTCTCCATTAGCAGGTGCATCGTTTTCCATGTCAGTAAAAGTAATTTGGATCACTTCATCAATAGATTCGGGCACAGCTTGATTGGGATACTCTTGTTGAAAGTACGCTAGTGATTTTTCACCAATCAATTGTCTTACATCTTTAATTTCTTTTAGTGCCTGCTCTGCCAACTGCTCAGGAGAAGAAGGCATATCGAGATAAAGACTTAGCTGCCGGGCGTATTCATCACGGCCAAGAATGGCGTTTGCAACAGACTCATCGGTCTGCACACTTTCCTTCAAAAAGGCTTCTAATTCTTGAATACCTTCTATCGTTTCTTTAATTACACCTTCAAGATCATCACAGGAAGCTTGTATGCCTTCTGCTTGTAATTTTTTCAGTAGCTCTTCTTTATAAAATCGTTTATTTTTCCCCAATACTTCTAAGCCTTTTGAGAGTTCGTCTTTTTTTATCGTTTCTAGTTGCTGAGTTCCCGCCAGGCAAAGTTTTTCTACTGCCTGAAGGCGATTGCAGATGAGTCTTGCTTTATCAGTAGCTGTTAGAAAATCGTCACTCCATACCACATTAAAAGCACGATCGATAAAGTTGGTATAAAAAGATAGTGACTTAGATTGAGGTTTTTCATTTTCCCAGAGATACAATTCTCTTTCTATTTGCACCTTGAGTAGTCTTTTATTGATATCATCTTGAGAAGTAGACAGCTCTTCTTCATCTGTCAATTGACTTAGCATTTGGCGATTAAATGCCTGCCATTCCAGGATAGTTACCTCTGAACGATCTTCATAAAAAAAAGCAGCATCATGCATGCCCTGACGTAAGGCTTTAGAAGGATGAAATTTTTTCCAGGCGTCTATGTAATCTTGCTCTGTCAGTGGATCTTCCACTGGAATTGCGCAAGCAGATAAGACAATGCTTAAAATAGTTAGATAATAGAAAATAGGTTTCATGTGAAAGGCGCGGTTAATTACTCTTTGATGTTAAAGATAGGGCTTTTTTGTTTTAACCTAGCCAAAATCTCCCTTCACCCATCCTTACCAAATATACACCCAAATCTACCAACTCTTCAGTGTCTATTGTCTTGATGACTGATACAGACTAGTATTGTAAACGTAAGCAATCATTATTTACAAACTAATCATTCAAAATATCAGCCTTATGAAAAGCATCAAGCATTTTATCACCATCATTTACTTATTGACCAGTGTCTTTTCACAGGCACAAGATGTAAATACAATTGTAGACAATTACAAAACAGCTATTGCCAGCATCGAGTCAGTACACTGCAAAGTAGAACAACTAGATACCTTTGTGTCTGGGACCGTTTGGCATTATAATGGAGAACTCACTCAATTGAGAAAAGAAGGAGATGAACTTTTTGGATTTCAGTTTAAAGCCTCCAAAGAAGTAGGCGATGTAGCCCTCTATGATGGCATCTCAGAGTTTCAGATTAATCACAAGAAAAAAACCTATGAATTGAATTCCAATCCTCAAACTTACATTACTGGCTCACCAGGAGGACAATTGGTTATTCCTGAATTGATGAATTATCAAGATCCTGAAGTTACCCCTGAGCTCATTGAAGATGATCAATATTTTGTACTTCGTTACCCTTATCCTGACCTTGATGAGTATGATGTAAGAGAACGAGAGAAAAAGATCTTCTTAGATAAAACGACTTTCCTACCAGTCAAAGTAATTAAACGCCAGGTATCACTGGGTAAAAAACAGGTGGTTACCAGAATCATCTCTGAAACTCAAATTAATCAAGATCAGGATAAGGAGCGTTTCCAAAAAGATTTTTTGAGTAGTTACAAAATGATTGTAGAAGAGGAGGACGAAGACATGCATTTGGAACTACTGAATACCGAAGTGAAAGACTTCCAATTGGAAACCTTCAATGGGAAATACATTTCTACCAAACCAAAAGATGGGAAGCTTTTACTTCTTGATTTCTGGGAGCTTTGGTGTGGTCCTTGCGTACAATCCATGCCAAAAGTTCAAGAATTGGCTGACAAATACGGTGCAGAAGGCCTAGATGT
>JBCBCD010000159.1:0-10346 GCA_038530915.1 Bacteroidota bacterium | reverse complement strand
CCTACCACTCTCGTATTCCTCTTGCTTTCTAAATGCGACAAATTGAGTATAGAAGCCATTAATTGTGGGAAAATCAGATTATCCCATCTTAAAGTATCTATTCTTTTTGCGCCCCTACCCTGTACGGTCCCGGTAGCACCATAACTAACCACATCCTGAGATTTAAAGTCTCTTTCAAAATAACGCTCGTTCAATAGAAGTCGTTCAGCGCCTGTATCGAAGAAAAAAGTACCTTCCACAGTATCTATTCTCGCTTGCACAGCAACCAAGCGACCGATCCAGCGAAATGGAATCCTTATGGTATTTGGAGAAGTTCTGGAAGTGAAAGCTTCGGTAAACTCTAAAGGTGCCACTGAATACAATAAGGGCACTTTAGTGGAATCAACGGAAGAGTTTGCTTTACCATGAGCACAAATGGCAACTAAGAGCAATAGCAAAGCTAGGTTTTTTAATTTCATAGTTCAGTCAAGTGATGGTTAATCCAAAAATAGCTCCATGGCTATGCGATCCGCTTGATGTTTTCCGGCTTGAGTCAGTAAGTATGCATCTTCTTTTTGAAACATCAATTTATTTTCTACAAAAGGCCTTGCCGCCTCTTCAAAATACTTTTTCTGTTCTTCTGTAAGCTTACCAAGGTTTACTCCCCAATGTGTCCTCAGTCCTGTCATTACATATTCGTTATAGCGCTCTTCTTTAGTAAGAGATTCTTTTTCGAAAGGAAGGTTGCCTAATTCAATAGCTTTGATGTACATAACATTATTGGAAATATTCCATTGCCTATTTTTACCATCAAAAGAATGGGCAGAAGGTCCTATGCCTAAATAGGGAACTCCCAACCAATAGTTGGAATTGTGTCTGGCATGCATTCCTGGTTTGGCAAAGTTGGATATTTCATAGTGCTCAAAACCTTTTTGTATCAAGGTATTTATGAGCATATCAAATTGATGAGCCGCTTTTGTGTCATCCACAGCCTCTACTTTACCTGTTTTGACAAAATGTGCCAATGCTGTCTTAGGCTCTACAGTTAAGCAATAGGAAGAAATATGAGGGATACCAAGGTTTACAAGTGTCATGATATTTTCCAGCCACATTTCATTGCTTAGTGTGGGTGTACCATAAATTAGATCGACTGTCAAGTTATTAAACCCTACTTTTTGAGCCAACTTAATGCAATTAATTGCTTCAGATGCATTGTGGGCACGATTCATAAATTGAAGATCCACATCAAAAAAAGATTGAACCCCAATACTCAGTCGGTTTATTGGAGTTTGTGCCAATTCTTTCAATTTTTCTTCTGTTAAGTCATCCGGATTGGCTTCCAAAGTAATTTCTATGCCTTGAGAACGTTCAAACAGCTGATCAATTCGTTCGAAAAGTTGATTCAATTCATCTATTGTCAATAAAGAAGGCGTTCCTCCTCCAAAATAAATGGAAGTCAAGGTTTTGCCCGGCAAATACTCTTTTTGTAAAATCATCTCTTCCGTTAAAGCATCTACCACACTACTTTTTTGTCGCATAGACGTTGAGAAGTGAAAATCACAATAGTGACAAGCTTGCTTACAAAAAGGAATATGTATATATAGTCCACTCAATTGAGATGTATTTTTGTTTTATTTAAGATCAATCTGTGTTTACCACTTTTATAGAATCAATTTTTCATAAAAAAAACAGCTGGATATGGTTTGTTTGTCTTTGCTTCTACAGCTTGCAAGGGCAAATCCAACTGACCTATCCGTCCATTGATTCTGTACTTATTAAACAACTCAGGGCACCGGAAAGTATAGATGATCCCAATCAAATTAATGGTGTGTTATCCCAATGGTTGACCGATACTCGAGAACAAGGTTATTTGACAGCTTCAATTGACTCAATAATAAATCTTAATAACAATACCTATCAGGTTGATCTTTACCTCGGCGATATCTATTTATGGAATGAGCTTTTAGGTGGTAATGTTCCTGAAAATTGGTTGGATAAGTCCGGATTTCGGCCTAAACTATATCGAAACAAAAGATTTGACTTTCAACAAATAGAACAACTCAAAGAAAACATTTTAAATACAGCTGCTTCTGAAGGCTATCCATTTGCCAGCGTCAAAGTAGATCAGTATCAGTTTGAAAACAATACAGTAAGTGCCAGTTTAAGTATAGAATTAAACCAAGCAGTATATTGGCAAGATCTGGACATTCTTAGCGATGACCCGTTTTCTAAAGAATTTCTACTCAATTTTCTAAACATCAGACTTGGGCAAAATTTCGACAGCAAAAAAGTGGGCCAGGTTAGCAATAGACTGCGAGAACTGCCCTTTTTAAGTTTAAATTCTCCTCCTAAGGTTCAATTTACCAACCAGGGAGCTCGACTTCAATTAGATATAGAAAAAAAGAAAGCCAACCGCTTCGATTTTATATTAGGTTTTCTTCCCAACAATCAGCAATTGGGTCGCTTGCTTTTGACCGGAAGTTTTAATGGAGAATTGCAAAATGCACTCAATGCCGGTGAAAGGATTTATGTTAAGTTTGAACAGTTGCGGCCTGAGACACAGTTTTTACGTGTAGAGTTTAACTATCCTTTCGTTCTGAATCTCCCTTTTGGTTTGGACCTTATGGCAGAATTGTATCGAAGAGATACGACTTTTCTGGATGTTGAAACCAACCTGGGAATCAAATATTTGATTGGTGGAAATAACTATGTGAAAGCTTTTTGGAACAACCGCTCTTCTAACCTTTTAGCCATCAATGAAGCCCAACTGTTGAATAATCAAAGTTTACCACAACAACTGGATATCAGTTACCCGGCTTTTGGTCTGGAAGGCCAATGGGAAAAACTGGATTATCGCTTCAACCCCAGAAAAGGGTGGTCCTCCTTAGTAAGCTTTCAGGCTGGTACCAAACGCATCAGGCGCAATTCAAGAATTGAAGAGTTGGAATTGGGTTTTCTTTATGATAGTCTCAATTTAAGATCTGCACAATATCGACTCAAAGCTGATCTGGCCTATTTCCTACCTCTGTTTCAAACTTCTACACTCAAACTAGGTATCCGCTCTGCTCTTACTTTTTCCGATGAGCCTCTGCTTTTTAATGAGCATTATCGGATAGGAGGAAATCGTCTTTTAAGAGGATTTGATGAAGAATCTATATTTGCTAGTCAATACATCATCGGGACCTTAGAATATCGCCTCTTAATTGCTCAAAACTCCTTTTTGTATGCCTTTGGAGATTATGCTTGGGTCAGGCAAGAGTTTAATAATGCAGAAAATGAATTTCAACCTTATGGGTTTGGAGCCGGTATTAGTTTTGAGACGAGTGTAGGATTGTTTTCGGTGAGTGTAGCAGCAGGGGGCCAACAAGGCATACCTATAGATTTAGGTCGGCCCAAGCTGCACTTTGGATATTTGAGTAGGTTTTGATTTAGTTAACTCAAGTTGCGATCAAGCTCGCAATTGAATTAATTATAAAGTTTAAGGGATAAAATGGGTTGCGGCCAGTGGCCGCAACCCATTTTATCCCTTAATTTTCAACCTAGGGTTCATAAATCGCAGCTAAGGTTAATTATTCAACTACAAACTCTCAAACTGTTTTCTTATTTCAGCATTAGAAGGTTGCTTGGCTCTGGATTCCAAAATATTACCCTCCTTATCTAATAATATAAACCTTGGAATGCCACTCACCTGAAAAAACTTAAAAAACGCTGCGTCCTGTTCTTCTGAGAACAACTGAACTCCACTCAATTTTTCTTTATTTATATATTTTTTCCAACTACCCAAATCATCTTTCCAGGCCACACTCACAAAATGGATTTTATCGCTAAACTCAACTACCAACTCCTTTAATGCCGGCATTTGTTCCAAGCAAGGCTTACACCAAGTTGCCCATAGGTCGATGTAAACGTATTTCCCCCGAAAATCTTCAAGCTGATAAGTTTTTCCATTGACATCCTCAAATGTAAAATTAGGTGCAGGTTTTCCAGCTTCCGTTTTAATTTGAAAATAGCGTTCTTGAAATTTCTGAATTAGTGTAGGATCTTTAGCGTATGATAAATAGGTATTGTAGAAAGCATCAATGTTTTTGGAATAAGAAAACCCATATTTTGAAATTTTATACCCAAGAAGATCTTTAATGGATTGATCTACTTCCGGTTGAGAAAGCATGTTCAAATATTCAACAAAAAAGTTTGATGAATTTTCTGAATTCATAGTGGCCTGATTGTAATAATTGTGCACAAAATCAGCATATCGATAGGTAGCTAAAAGTCTAGAGTCATTCAGATCAACAGTTCCAAAACCATCAGGGAAGTTATTTGAATTCTTGTAATTATTATCACCCGTTAGCATCTTTTTGATTCCTTCAAATTCAACGAGTCTGTTGGCATGTTGTATTTCAATAGATTTTTGTTCCAAATAGGCAAATGAAGGATCAAAAGCTGCTTTACTTTCATTAAAAAGGTCCAGATAAGATTTATATAGGTCATTGGATTGCTTTATAAAAGCAGCTTCATCCAATTGGCCATAACCATTGTAGGAGCGTACTTCAAACGGCAAGCCATTCGTTAATCTGTGTTTTGCAGCCAAATAGTTGTTGATAACTGCACCTTTGCCATTGTAAACCAAGCTAGTTGGAAAATCATCCTTATCCAGTTCAATGGTCAAATCCATTCCTTCTTTCAAAAAAATTCTCAACTGCATTCCATCAATGACTAGGTAATAGTAAGACGCGGTTAAAGTGGTGAGATAAGAAGGTGGATTGGTATCCAGTAAGCTTAAGGTATCGATATTTTCCCAATGATTGTTTTTTAGGATTACTTGATTGGAAGCTAAATCATCGATTCTTAGAGTAAGTTTTACTGGTCCTGCTTGTGAAAAGGTTTTTTGACCTACAATTGAAAGCAATAGGATGATGCAAAATAGATAGTGAGTCTTCATTTTGATTTTTGTTTGTCATTTGGCAATCAATTGAAAGACAAATTTGAGTTGTACCAGGTTGCTTGTAGCAGAGAAACTAGGTGAGTCTGTATCCAGATAATTCTGGTTAATAGGTTTTAATTTATTTCACGATAGAGTCGTAAGAGTTGCATGGAGGGCTCTATGTAACTCTTACGACTCCATCGTGAAACAAAATTAATCATCCAAAGAAGCAGTAGTCGTAGAACCACTATCTGCCAAATCGATCATCATTTTCAATTCTTTCACCAACTTATCATCACTGCCCATATAACCTACACTCTTAAAACGAATGCGGTTATCCTTGTCGATGATGAACTTAGTAGGTATACCTTCTACTTTGTAAGAAGTGATCACCTTGTCTTCGCCATCCATTAAAACTGTAAATGGATATTCTTTTTCGGTCATGAAATCGCTAGCTGCTTTTTTCTTATCATCAAAAGTATCGCCATTTTCCCATGAGTTAATAAATAAGAAAACAACATCATCTCTATTAGCAAATTTCTCTTGAGCTTTTTGCATGCCAGGGAAAGAAGCCTTACAAGGACCACACCAAGTCGCCCAGAAGTCAAGGACTTTAATTTTTCCTTTAAGGTCAGCTAAGTTTACCTTATTGCCATTGATGTCTACCAAATCAAAGCCAGGAGCTTCTTCATCGATCATTTTTTCCATCAATTCTTTGCGGAACTCTTTATTGGCTTCTTTTTCCAACATAGCCAATTGCTTGTCAAAAGCTTGCTCTATGGTGTTGTTGGCAATAAATATTTCTCTGTAAGTATCCACCATCTTTTGAGTGGACTGATTTTTTAAGATCAAATCAGCAATCAACTTTTCCGTTTCAGCCGCAGGACGTACTTCTTTGAACATCTGTACCAAAACTTCATTCTTATTAGGATCGCTGTATTCGCTTTCTTCACAAAGATTCAATTGATATGTGAGTCCTTCTTCTTTTTTACCAGCATTAAACAAAGCCATTGCATGTGTATCTCCATAATACTTCAACATGCTTCCTGCTTGATCTTTCCATTCTTCATCAGTCATGTAACTTGGCTTATCTCTTTCTCCATATTTTTGAAGTTCAGCAACCATAACTTCAGTTAGTTCAAGTGCTTTTTTCACATCGGTACCTTCTACTCCAACTTCTTTTCCAGCTAAAGGAATAGCCAATGTTCTGTAAGACATTGCCTTAAACATTGGGTCCTCAATTTTATCCGCATATTGCATAGCTTCTTCCAGTTTATCAGAACCTAGAGTAGTTACCATCATGTAGTTGGGATAACTCATAGCATCCTTATCATCGGTAGCTTCAAGTATAGCCATATAATTATTGTAAGCTACTTTTACTTCTTCCACTTCTTTACCTCTGGATCCAAAAAATTCACCTCTCACTTTGCTTACTGCTACTTTACCATTAGGATACTTTTTCATTGCCTTTTTTTCAATAGCTGCAGCTGCCTCTTTATCTTTTAAGAAATTGGCATGGTAACCGTGTACAAATGCAAACTCTTCATCGGTCTTCTTTTTCTTCTTAGTCATTTTTTCAGCATAAGCCGCCAAAACTTCCTTACCAGATTCTGTTTTACCTCTTGTAATTAACATCTGCAAAGTCGAATATTGATCCATATCAGCGGCATCTCCTTCCGCTTCCAGTCCTTTTTTAACTAAGCTTATGGCTTTTTCAAAATCAGCTTCTACTTCCATTCTTCTTCCCCAACTAGACATTAGTGAAGCTTTTCCATAGTAGCTTGCTGTTTGTTTATTTCCTTCTTTATCTGCTACTTTAGCAAAGTACCCTTTGGTTTCATTATTATCGATTACTTTTCCTTCACCATCTTTAATACATAGCAACATGGCAGTAGCATTTTCTGGAACTTCCAGTTTTGCCATCATTTTGTCGCCATTCATTTTTAGTTTCGCTTCTTTTGCCAGTGGAAGGTTTTCGTCAGTTGCAAAGTAAACATAGACATTAGCATCTTTTACGTCTTTGTCAGTTTCGTAGGTAACTTTAATTTTTTCGCCTGCTTTAACCGTTTCATTCCAACTTACATTTTGCGAATAGATAGCTGTAAATGATACTGTCAGCAGTACAATTAGCAGTAGAAATTTGGTGGTTTTCATGATTTAAGTTTTTAACGTTTTTTGCTTAGTAAGTGATCAAAGGTAATTCATCTTATTGATCACTTACTCATATTATAATTTATTGGCTTAATCTCTTAAAGAGGCAGTCGTAGAAGAATCTCTATCTGCCATTTCTATCATCATTTTCAATTCTTTGACTAACTTATCGCTGCTACCTGAATACCCCACGCTTTTAAAGCGAATTTTATTATCCTTGTCAATAATGAACTTGGTTGGAATGCCATCTACTTTATAAGAGGTAATCACCTTATCCTTGGCATCCATTAAAACAGTAAATGGATATTCTTTTTCGGTCATAAAATCACTGGCTGCTTTTTTCTTCTCATCAAAAGTATCTCCACTTTCCCAGGAGTTGACAAACAAGAATACTACATCATCTCTGTTTGCAAATTCTTCTTGTGCCTTTTGCATGCCGGGGAAAGAAGCTTTACAAGGGCCACACCAGGTTGCCCAAAAATCTAAAACTTTGATTTTTCCTTTTAGATCTGCCAGGTTTACTTTGTTACCATTGATGTCTACCAAATCAAAAGCGGGTGCTTCTTCATTGATCATTTTTTCTTCTAGTTCTTTACGATATTCTTTTTCTGCTTCTTTTTTTAGCATGGCCAACTGCTTGTCGAAGGCTTGATCTATGGTATTATTAGCTACAAAAACAGATCTATAAAGCTCTTCTAATTTAGCTGTCGATTGGTTCTTGATGATTAAATCAGCAGCTAATTTTTCAGTTTCTGCTGCCGGACGTGTCTCTTTAAACATAGCCACTAAACGCTCATTCATATCAGGATCGCTGTATTCATTAGCTTCACAAGCTATTGCCTGATATTTTGTTCCTTCTTCTTTTTTACCTGATTTGTATAAGGCCAAAGCGTAAGTATCAATGTACATGCCTTTCGAATAGTTGAGATTACTTTCCCATTGATCTTCTGTGTAAAAGTTGGGTTTGTCTTTTATGGTAATTGCTTCCAGACCTTCCACTGCTTCTTTACTAAACTTAACAGCCCAATCTATCTCCGGAGCTTCTGCATCCAGATCTTGCCCGGTTCTTGGCCATGCCATGCTATTTAAAGTACCTAATCTACTCATCGTATTTTCAATCTTCCTAACATGTTTTAAAGCCTCATCCAGTTGTCCGTCTTTTGCTAAAGCCATTGCCATGATTCTGTAGGAAATATCCAAAGCATTCTCTTCATTTCTGGCCTTTGCTAAAGCCACATAATTATCGTTGGCTTCTTTCAATTGGTCTATCCCCTTGCGTTGAGTCTGAAAAAGAGCAGTACGTGCATTAGAAAAAGCTATTTCTCCTTCGGGAAAACGCTTTAGTGCCTTCTTTTCAATTTTGGCTGCCTGCTCTTTATCTTTTAGCATCAGCTTGTAGTATCCATGGATGAATGAATACTCTGAATCAGTCAACTTTCTGCGACTCATCAGTTCATCAGCATAAGCACTAAGAGTAGACTTACCTGATTCTACTTTGCCACGCATTATCATATTCTGTAGCTGAACGTACTTTTTAGATAAGTCAGGAACACCTTCCTGCTTTAAAGCCATTTCCATAACTTTTATTCCTTTTTCGAAGTCAGGCTCTGCCTTAAGTTGAGACGCCCAATTAGTCATTAGTGCAGCTTTGTTAAACTTACTATCCGTTTGGGCATTTCCCATTTTATCTTTGATAGCAGCTATATAACTCTTTTCCTCGTTGTTATCGAGTGCTTCTCCTTTCCCATCCAGTATAACCAATCCCATTGCACTGGCTTTTTCAGGTATTTCAATACTCCCATTCATGCCAGAATCAGACGCTTTAAGCGACACACTCTTGGCAATGGGTTCAAATACATCTGTTAAAAAATAAACAACGGCTTTGGCTTCCTTGACTTGCTCCTCTGGTTTAAAGGAAATTTCAAGTTTTTCGCCAGCGGTTAAATTTTTATTCCAGCTTACATTTTGAGAATCAAGAGAGGTGCAAAAGATGGCAAGTACCATCATTGTAGATAGAAACAGTTGGGTGATTTTCATCTTCTAAGGTTTTTAACGATTTTTGCTTAAGCCTAAAAGTAATGATTTCAATTGACTTTATTTTAGCAATCAAAAGGTTTACAGATTGACAAAAAGTTAAAATAATAGACTGTAAACTAATTTCATACCCAAAGTAGTAAGATATCTAAATATAAAGATGATGCAAGAAGAGCAATTAGTGGTGTGAGCTTCAAGAAAAAATCATTTTTTCTTGCAAATTAGATACTCAATATCTAATTTGCAAGAAAGCGCTTATGGTAGATAGAATTATTGCAACTAAAATCATAGAAGCAAGTACTCAAATGCCTGTAGTAGCGATTACAGGTCCAAGACAAAGTGGAAAATCAACTTTAGTTCGAAACTATTTTACCAACTATACTTATACCAACCTTGAAGACTTAGAACTCAGACAGTTTGCTCAAGAGGATCCTAAAGGTTTTCTGGAAAATATAGGAGAAAAGGCCATTATTGATGAGATACAACAAGTACCTTCACTCTTATCCTATATTCAAGTAATTGTAGATCGTAATAATTTACCCGGTCAGTATATATTATCAGGTTCTCAGAACTTGCTACTAATGGAAGGAATTTCACAAAGTTTGGCTGGAAGAGTTTCCATTTTCAACTTACTCCCTTTTTCAATTGAAGAGCTGAAAAATACAAAATATCACTTATCAGACTATGAAGACTATATTTTTAAAGGTTTTTATCCCAGAATATATGATCAGTCTCTGTCTCCAAATTCTTGGCTCTTAAATTATATTCAAACCTATGTAGAGAGAGATCTAAGACAATTGATAAATGTATTGGACTTAGGCATTTTTAGGCAATTCTTAGCTGTTTGTGCTGGTAGAATAGGGCAATTGGTAAATTTTTCTGATATCTCAAATGTTTTAGGAATATCCTACCAAACCGTAAAAAGATGGTTGAGTATCCTGGAAACCAGTTTTATTATTTATCAATTGCGACCCTATCATAAGAATTACAATAAAAGAATAGTTAAATCTCCAAAGCTATACTTTTATGATACAGGTTTGGCCTGTGCACTTTTAAATATTCTTTCGGTTGAGGATCTTAATCGACATTTTGCAAAAGGTGCTCTATTTGAGAATTTTATTATCAATGAAATTATCAAGAATCATTATAATAGATCAATACCCATTCAACCCTATTTTAGTTCCTTTGTCTAGGATCAAATCAACTTCGTGTGTACCTGCAGCTTGCCAAAAATAGGGTTGAATGGGTATTGATCTATTAT
>JBCBCD010000158.1:0-10352 GCA_038530915.1 Bacteroidota bacterium | reverse complement strand
TGGAACCTTGCTTTTGGGAAACGGATGGAAGAAGAGCTGTATGATGTTGTAACTGATCCAGACTGTATGAACAATCTCGCCAATGATTCTCAATACCAATCACTAAAGAAATCAATGAAAACTTTATTGTTCAAAGGTTTAGAAGCCCAAGAAGATCCTAGAGTATTGGGTGATGGAGATGTATTTGACAACTATTTGTACTCGAATGAGAAGCACCGCAATTTTTACGATCGATATACTACAGATAAAATCCCATGGAGCCATGCTGCTTGGGTCAATAAGGATGATTTTGAATCCACAACTATAGAACAATAATTAATCAATTGACTCTGAGTTATGAAAAAGGAGATCCTCTTATTAGTATTTTTCTTATCAGTTATTTCAATTGTCACTGCACAAGTTAATTTGTATAGCTGGCCTGAAACGGCCAAAGTTTCTGATAAATATTCGGTTACTGTTTATCAGGCTTGTAATACGCACAACCTATTTACTCATATGTCTGAACCCAATCTATTGCAAGGCCCTGATGGAGATGGTGTAACAGGTATCCATGAAGATAGAACCCTATCTTTTGTACAATTTGAGTTTGAAGGCGAGATTGAAATAGAAGTGACCAAATTATACGGAACTGAAGCAGATAAAGTAGAAATCACGCCCAAAGCATTTGGCATTGACCCGGTTTACTTTGATGGACGTACCGTTCGTTTTCGATTTGATCATTCTTATGTCCCATCTTATGTAAGTGTGCATTTTATCAGTGCTGACAATATTGATGGTGGAAACAACAGTAGTCAGTCGGTTAAAAACGGGATGATGATTTTTGCCGAAAAACCAGAATTGTCAAAACCTAGCCTCAATGACGATGGAGTAGTAAATTATACGACCGCAACACAGGTGGAAATTTTAGCTGCAGATGTCATCTATTTTCCTCCGGGTGATCATTATTTACCGGATAAGTTTCCTTCAACCGGAGGTCGAATTTTCCTTACTAAAAATGAACAAAAAGTTTATGTGGAAGGTGGAGCTGTTGTGAGAGGTTCTATCGATGCAGATCGCAAAGACAATATTTGGATCTATGGTCGTGGCATAATCACTGGACAAGATTTTTATTGGCATTTTTATCAAGAAGATGGGAAAAAAACTGCATACATCGATCTTAGAGGTTCAGACAATACCAAAGTAGAAGGCATCATTATTGAAAACCCAACCCATCATACTATTCCCTCGGGCAAAAATAGTAGATTCAAAAATATGAAAATCATTGGTTGGGCCTCTAATCACGATGGTGTTCGCTCAGGAGGAGGTTCATTTATGGAAGAAATTTTCATTAAAACCAGCGATGACCTGGATTATGCCCGTGACCCACACTCCATTGTCAATAGCATCATGTGGCCCATGCGCAATGGTGCATTTGGGCAATTGGGATGGAACAACCTTGGTACTGGTTTCACTAATTATCAAAATATCTATTTCATTCATTCTGAATGGGATGTAAATGTAGATGTAAAAAGAAATCAAGGAGTAATAGGCTCTGTTTTAGAACAAGGAGTCAATTTAACCAACAATATTATTACCAATATCTATGCAGAAGATGGAACTGCTTTAATCGCCAACTTGACCATCAAGCACGAAAACAGTGGCGATCCAGCTCCGGTTAATGGTAGTTGGGGAGAAATCAAAAACTTCCAATTCAGAAATATTTTACTTGAAAAATCATTTTTAAATTCTGGAAATGTTCCCATTAAAAACAAACTATCTGGCTTTGAACGTGATGGAGCCAAAGCCACCATTCACGATATCAACTTTGTAAATATCATTGCTGGTAATACGATAATCACCAATGAAAATGCAGATCAGTTTTTTGACATAGATTCCAATACAACTTATAATATCAATTTCTCCACTGAAGGCATTTTACTCAATGTGGAAACTTCTCACAATGAAGGAGGCAAATTAGTTCCGGATGGTACTGTTCCCACCCCTGCCGGTATGGATAGATTCATCCAAATCATCCCCAATGATGGCTATAAAATTATGGATGTCATTATTGACGGAGAAAGTAAAGGAAGAATGCAAAATGTACTTTTCTCACAAATCAACAACGATCATACCTTAGAAGTAAAGTTTGAAATCGGTGATGACCACTATGGAGAACCCTATGATTGTTTGGCAACAAGTACCAGAGATATAGATTTACCGGAATTGGAAGTGTATCCTAATCCAGCTTTTGATCAATTGACAATTAGCAACTTATCATTTAATGAAGTAGTAGAGGCTTTTGATGTATCTGGTAAAAAAATAAGCGATAGAGTTTATAAAGACTCCTTGAATATAGCTGATCTGCAAAAGGGCTTATACTTACTTAAAGTTAAAGGTTTCAGTCCTATTCGAATCATTAAGCAATAAGTGAATTATGAAGCAATTTAGTTTATTTTTTCTCATTGCTGTACTTTTTTCTGCTTGTCAAAGTGCCAAACAAGCAAAGGCTAATTTACGTAAAGACCTACAACTTACTACAGCAGAAAAAAGGGCATTTCTCAGTAGTCACGATCAAGCTTTTCAAGCTTTTCATGCCAGAATAAGAGATCCGTTCATTATGTTGGGGCCAGATAATTACTATTACCTAACAGGCACAACAGCCGGATCTCATTGGGGAGATACCATAGGCATTCATCTTTGGCGCAGTAATGATTTAGCCAAATGGGAAGACATGGGATTTGTATGGGATCTACACAAAGATGGTAAAAGTGCCAACAGTTGGCATTTTCAGAGAACTTTAAACGAAAGACAACAAGGTTTTAAAAACCCAAGGGCCATCTGGGCACCGGAAATACATTTCCTCAATGGCACCTGGTGGATTCCACATTGCATGAATGGAGGAGGACATGGCTTACTCAAAAGCACAAGTGGAAAACCGGAAGGTCCTTATGAGGTATTAGCTCCGGTTGAAAAAAGAAGAATAGATGCACACCTCTATCAGGAAGATGGAAATACTTATTACGCATGGCAAGCGGACCAATTGGTACAACTAAAAAATGATTTATCAGCACCT
Source organism: Bacteroidota bacterium (assembly GCA_038530915.1). GTDB lineage: Bacteria > Bacteroidota > Bacteroidia > Chitinophagales > Saprospiraceae > JANQPA01. The sequence continues at coordinate 7,300 of JBCBCD010000158.1, read as the reverse complement.
GCCGGAAACTCTCTAAAACTCCAACACGAAGGTAACCACCCACTAGGCTATGAAGGGATTTTACTACTGAAGCTGGAAGATAAATACCTACACATTGCTTCCGGTAGATATGGCTATGAAACTACCAACACTTATGACCTCTACTATGCTGTCTCGGACAAATTAGAAGGTCCTTACGGTCCAAGAAGGATGGCCATAAAAAATGCGGGGCATGGCAATTTATTCAAAGATAAAAATGGACGTTGGTGGAGTACTGCCTTTGATCATGAGTTTTCAAAAGGCTGGACCTTATGGTTGGTACCTATCGACATTAAAGTCACAAAAAATGACATTCTATTTGCAGTGAAAGATGCACGCTTTCGCCCCAACAAGGAAGATCAAAAAACAGTGCAAGTACTAGCAAAGACAGGCATCCCAAAAGAATGGGAAGGCAAAGCCCCTTGGTACAGGCCTGAAAAAAATAAATCGATCATCATAAAATAACATTATCATATGCGACAATTATCCTTTCTACTGTTGTCCTTTCTAATATGGTCCTGTAATCAACAGGCAAAAGATATTGAAGAAACACAAGCTTACTTCGAATATCAAAATCCTATTACCAACGGGATTGATACCAATGGCCTCAGAGACTGTCAAATCTTAAGAGATGGGGATTGGTGGTATATGACGGGAACCTCCTATCCACACTGGTCTCGTCAGGAAAGTGAAGGCAATTACAATAAAGGAGTAGCCTTATATCGGTCAAAAGATTTACTCAATTGGGAGTTTAGAAAGTATATCGTTGAAGCGGGTGGAGTCGATAAGTGGTATCATCGTCGTTTTTGGGCACCAGAAATTCAAAAAGTACAAGGCAAGTACTATGCTTTATTCAATTGCAGAAACGATGAATTGGGCTATGTTGGTCAACATCCCGGCTATGCTGTTGCTGATCAGATAGAAGGTCCTTATACTATCGTTACGGAAGAAAAGCCATTAGCCAATGGTAATGATCTTACCTTTTTTGAAGATGACGATGGAAAAGTATGGGCTTTCTGGAATAGAGGCCGCAAATTTGGTATTGGTTTTGCTCAAATTGATTTGGCTACTGCTACCTTCCTAACAGAACCTCAATCTGCCATCCAACCCGCGCAAGTAGATTGGGCTTACGATGAAAATGGAGATCAAATCATGGTTCCCGGCTATGATGGACGCCCCAAACCCAAAGTAGAAAAATACCACGATTGGGACGCTATAGGTATTGAAGGTGCTTATGTAATCAAAGAAAATGATAAATACTACCTTTTTTATTCCAGCTGGACACGTGGCTATGAAATTGGTTATGCAACTGCTGACCAGATCACCGGCCCTTGGACCAAACATCCCAACAATCCCTTTTATGGTGCTCAAAGCAAAAATGCATGTAAAAAGAATGGCATGGTCTACTCAGGAAACCCTGATAGTCCATTCAATGCAGTAGGACATAATGAAATTTTCAAGGGGCCTGACGGAAGATACTGGCTTTCTTGTCATGGAATCATTGATGGGCAACAACCGTTTCTAGTGATTGATCCCATATGGTTTGATGAAAAGGGTGACATACAATCGGATGGACCTACATGGAAACCGCAACAAATAGCTTTATAAATTTTTAAAAATGATTTACACCTTCCCTATTCCTTGGATACTTGTTTTCTTGCTAAACCCTAGTTTAAAAAAGAATTTAACACCAGAAAGGCCCAACATCATTTTGATCTATGTCGATGATATGGGAATTGGAGATGTTTCTTGCTATGGTGGAGTTACTGCTCATACACCTAATATCGATCGCTTAGCAGCAGAAGGAAAGAAATTTACTCAATATTATACTACTTCTCCGGTATGTTCCCCTTCGAGGACTTCAATAATGACAGGGATGTATCATATCCGTTGGAATATTAATACTTATTTAAGTTCTACAGGCTTTAATGACAAGTGTGATCAATCTGATTATTTGTTAAGTTCAGCTCCTACCTTGGCTAAATCTTTAAAAAAGGTAGGTTATCAGACGGCTCATTTTGGAAAATGGCATATGGGAGGAGGGAGAAATGTTAAGGATGCACCTTCCATAAATGCATATGGTTTTGATGAGTATGTTTCTACTTATGAAAGTCCTGATCCTGATCCATTATTGACTTCTACTCGTTGGATTTGGGCTCCCACCGATAGCATAAAGCGCTGGGACCGCACACGATATTTTGTTGACAAAACGCTGACTTTTTTAGAAAAAAATAAAGACCAGGCTTGCTATATTAATTTATGGCCAGATGACATTCATTCACCTTGGGTTCCTGATGAAGAATCCCAAATGGACTGGAAGAAGCATACATTTAAACTTCCCAAATTACAAGCTGTATTAAAAGATTTTGATAGAGAAATTGGGCGTTTACTAGATGGCATTAAAGCTTTGGGAATAGAGGAAAATACGCTCATCATTTTTACAAGCGATAATGGGCCCGCCCCAAGTTTCGATCAACTCAGGGCCAATGGTCTGAGAGGTGTAAAATGTAGTCTTTACGAAGGGGGAATACTCATGCCAATGCTTGTAAAATGGCCATCAAAAATTGCTGCCGGTACTACTAATTCATCATTAATAGCTTCTATAGATTTATTTCCCACCATTTGTAAAATCACCGGAGCGACCATACCCAAAACCAATGATTTAGATGGTGAAAATTTTGCTAAGGCTTTGATCCAGCAAGCTCAATACAAGCGCAAGAAAGAGCTCTTCTTTGAATTTGGCAGGAATGAACATTTCAATTTTCCAAAAACTAAAAATGACATCAGCCCTCAATTGATGGTTAGGAAAGATCATTGGAAATTGTTTGCTTCTTCCGATGGTTCAGTTGTAGAACTGTATGACCTCAAAGCCGATCCTAATGAGCAAAACAACGTGGCAAAAGAAAACCCAAAGCTGGTAAAAAAGCTTAAAGCGAAACTTTTACAATGGTATGTACATAACGACAAACAAGCAATTCAGGACTAGTCAAAAGTATGGACAAATTATAACTAAAATTCATGCAAAATGGACATCTGAACAAAAGTTGGAACAACACCAACAAACCTTATAGGCAGCTTTGTAGCTAGATTTAAGGAAAAAAGGATATATGCCACGTTATTTATCGGTTCCATTACTGCTTACAACTTTGGCAATAATACTTTTCAATTGCCAGGAAGCTCCTAAAGAAATTCAATCTGAATCAATTGCTGAAAGAGTTAAGGATAGAGATTATCCTTCCATTTTTCAAGCTTGGTATGGCATTGATATGCCAGAGTATCCTCAAGGTTTGTTAGAACAAAGATTAGCATCTGCAGCCAAACATGATTTACTTTGGGAAGAGCCATTGAGTCAGCTTGGAGAAGGTGCTGATTTGACATTAGGTTTGGTTTGGGAAGGTGAACATCATGGACTTTCGCGCTCTTTCACCAAGGAAAGTTTAAACCAAGCCTTAAGCAATAAACAAAGATTACTGGAGCTCAACCCCAATATGGTTTTTCTCTTCGAAATCAGATGGCGTGATGCACCAAGTAGTTTCCTTCCTGAGGATAGTGAGTTTTGGTTGCGAGATGAAGCTTCAGATACAATTGTAAAAGGCTGGCTCGGTGGCTGGGAACCTTTCTACATGCTTGACTACGATAACGAGGCATTTCAAGCTAATGTAGCTGAACAAGCTAAAATTGCTCTGAAGTCAGGTGTATATGACGGTGTTATGTTGGATTGGAGTGGTCACCTGCCCATTGTAAAAAAAGTTAGAGAAGCTATTGGAGAAGAAGGTTTAATTATAGTCAACATTCATGATAACATAGAAGATGGTCGAAAATATGCACCTTACATCAATGGTTCTTTTATGGAGTTGAATCCACTTGATTCGACAAGCATTTTCAATAAAAGAAATAAGCGCAATTGGAATACGACTAGAGAAGCCCTGGTTTGGTTTGAAAACAACTTAAAAGAACCCAAGATCAATTGCCTGGAAGTCTGGGGAGATCGAAAAGATCTATCAAGAATGCGAGCTACAACCACATTAGGCCTCACCCATTCAGATGGTTATGTATTATATGGAGACCCAAATCCCTTGAAAACACCAGATCATTTACACGATTGGTATCCCTTCTGGGAGGTCGAGTTAGGCAAGCCTATAGCTAAAATGAATACACGTTCAGATGGTGCATTTCAAAGAGAATTTGAAAAGGGTACCGTCATATACAATCATTTAGGAAATGGCCCAATCAAGGTTTCATTTCCGACATCCCGAAAAAGGATATCTACTGGTGAAATAGGAACTTCTTTTGAATTGAATGATAGAGATGGAGATATTTTTTCTCCTGTAGACTAAGATTCGAGCTTTTAAAATCAAGCTTCATGCAAGAAACTGCTTTCAAACTGGAATTTTTAGATATAGTTGCCTTTTTAGTCTATTTCATCTTATTGAGTATCATAGGCTACTGGGCAGGACGAAAGAAAAATACAGATGCCGCTGATTATTTCCTCGCAGGTCAATCTCTACCTTGGTATGTAGTCGGTAGCTCCTACATAGCAGCCAATATAAGTACAGAGCATTTCATTGGATTAATAGGAGCAGCCGTCATTTATGGCATTTGTGTAGCTACAGGTGAATGGAGTACGGTGATCGCTTTTACATTCATGATCTGGATATTTATTCCGTTTCTATTGTCTTCGAAAGTTTATACTGCTCCTGAATTCCTAGAACGTCGTTTCAATCCACAATTAAGGTTAATCTTTGCTATAGTATCTGTATTGGCTAATATTTTTGCCTTTATGGGACCAGTGATTTATGGTGGTAGTTTGATACTTACTGAATTATTTGGAGTCAATAAAATTTTAGCTCCGATTATTATCGGTATCTTATCTGGTGTTTGGGCCATATGGGGAGGTTTAAAGTCCATTGCATTCATGGATATGCTTACCATCATCATTATGGTATTTGGAGGATTAAGCGTCACCTACCTTGGACTGCTTCATTTAGGAGAGGGTGCAGGGATTATTGAAGGAGCAAAGAAAATGGTTACTGTGAATCAAGGTGGTTTACCGTGGGCTCAAGAGTGGATCAATAATAATGTTTCCAATATATTGAAAGGAGCACAAGCGGGTGATGAGTACAATAGGTTATCTGTCGTACAACCTTTGAATCATTACTCCAATCCATGGACACATTGGGTCTTCAGTTTCTTTTATATTGGACTATGGTATACAGTCATCAATCAGCATATGATTCAAAAAGTATTTGCTGCTAAAAACTTATACCACGCCAGAATGGGAATGGTATTTGCCAGTTTTTTAAAGTTGTTACTTCCTTTCATTGTCGTCGTTCCAGGTTTAATCTACTTTGCGATGCAACCGGACTTCTTATCCGGTTCAGCATGGAATGTTATGAGTGATGAAGCCAATAAAACCTATATTGTGATGATTGATCAATTGATCCCGGTCTTTTTAGGGGGCATCCTTTTAGCAGCTTTGTTTGGAGCCATTCAATCCACCGTAAGTTCTGTTTTGAACTCTACTTCTACCATTTTTACAATAGACATTTATAAAGAGTACATCAATAAGAACAGCACCCAAGAAGTAACAATAGGAAGAATAGCAGGAATAGTCATTCTGTTATTATCCATAGGCTTAGCAGTTTTACTAGCGACTGTTACCAAAGTGAATCTATTCATTTTCATCCAAGCTTTATACACCTTTATTGCTCCACCATTTTCGGCCATTTTCCTCTTAGGTATGCTGTGGAAAAGAGTAAGTGGAAGAGATGCTTTAATAACCGTTATCTTATCTTTTGTCTTGTCTTGTCTACTAAAATATCTAGAGTTTGGTCTATTGGCAGAGTCCGATTCTTACTTTGCAGGTTTGATTAAACCATTTGCCAATCAGGGTTTGATCACATGGGTTTTTGCGATGTTGGTATGTACCATTTCTGCATTGGTCACAGCTCCACCTGCACCAGAAAATGTAAGCCAAGATTTAACATTTGACCTTAAGAATAAACACCTGGGCGGTGGCTTGGGCAAAGGCCTAAGCAGTGTCTCACTTTGGTGGGCCATTAGTTTTGTATTAATGATAGCACTAGTAATTATCTTTTCAATAATTCTTTAGAAAAAGTAATAAAATGAAATCATACCGTATAGCAGCTATTTATGGAGATGGCATTGGACATGAGATTGTCCCTGCAAGCCTGGACGTCCTAAATGCCGCTGCAAATAAACATCATTTTGAACTTGAAATTGCTCCTTTTGAATGGGGCGCCCACAGGTACAGAGATAAAGGTACATTCATGCCTGAGAAAGGCTTGCAAATATTGAGTGGGTATGACGCAATATTATTTGGTGCAGTAGGCTTACCAGAAGTAGATGACAGACTGCCATTCAAAGAGTTTACTTACAAAGTGAGAAAAGGATTTAATCAATATGTCAATCATCGACCTGTTAAATTATTATCAGGTGTTGATGGTCCCTTAAAGTTTAAAAAAGCAGAGGATATTGATTTTGTGATCATTCGAGAAAATATTGAAGGGGAGTTTGTTCAAAATGGTAAAATTTTTGATCCTGACCAGCCCCATGGTTTTGCTACAGAAACCAACTTGTTTACCCGGCATGGTATTGAACAAGTTGCACATTATTCTTTTAAACTGGCCAGAAAGAGAAGAAATAAAGTAACCAATGTTACTAAATCGAATACACTTATTCACACCCTTTACTTTTGGGACCAAATACTTGCAGAAGTGGCCGCTCAATATCCCGATGTAGAATATCAAAAGCTTTATGTTGATGCTGCCTCTGCTAGTTTTGTACTATACCCGGAGCGATTTGACGTGATTGTCACTACTAATATGATCGGAGACATACTTAGTGATTTAGGAGGTGCTATCATGGGAAGTTTAGGACTAGGACCAAGCGGAAACATCAATCCTGAAAAGACATTTCCCAGTATGTTTGAACCCATTCATGGTTCTGCCCCTGACATCGCCGGAAAGGGAATAGCTAATCCCATTGGTCAAATATGGTCAGGTGCTTTGATGCTCGCTCATTTGGGTGAAACGGCAGCAGCCAATGATATTGAAAAAGCCATTGATCAAAAGGTTGGAGGAGAGATACTTACAGCAGATTTGGGTGGTAAACACCACACCAAAGAGGTAGCAGAAATATTAATAGAAGCCATTAACTCTTAACGGATGAACCCATTTGCAGGATATGATATAATAGATCTAACGCTTTCCTACGATACAACTATATCGGGTTACCATTCTGATGTAGCAAAAGTAATCAA
>JBCBCD010000157.1:0-10380 GCA_038530915.1 Bacteroidota bacterium | reverse complement strand
TTACAACAGTGTCAAATTTTGTTATCATTGTTGTAACAGAGGTTTATGACACAATAACAACTGAAATATTTGATACAACATTCATTACAGTCATAGATAGTATCCTTGTAACTGATACACTTGTTATAGATGTTGAATTAACTGGAATAACAGGAACTGATTCTCAAAGTAATTTCAATACCATCCGTATTTATCCAAATCCCGCGAGTGAATATGTAATCATCAATACTGGAGATTACGAGCGGATGAGTTCATATATGCTGCAAATTATAAACACATCAGGTCAGGTTATTTTTGAAAACTTAGTCAATCAGCCCGAGTTCAGGATTGATGTGAATACATTTGGGAGCTATGGAACTTTCTTTGTAAATGTATTTAATGATGTAGGACAATTGATTGAAACACGAAAACTAATATTGCAATAAAAGGGAGTATGGTATTGAAGCGTTTGAGCGAGAGCTCAAACGCTTCAAATACTAGTTCTTCTTTTTCTTCTTCTTCAGAGGATTCCATTTCTCCAAAGCTTTCTTTATGCTATCTACTTTTGACTCTGCATCTTTACCAACTTGTTTTTTGATTTCTTCTTCTGCTTTCTTTTTGAGCGTATCCACCTGTGCATTTACTTGCTCTTCTGCTCCTTTTTTAAGCGTATCGAGTGTAGAATCTACTTTTGCTTCTACTTTTTCTTTTTCCTCTGTTACTGTTTCTTCAATTTGATCGGCTACACCATAAGCAGTGGTATCACTTTCAGATTCTGTTTCCGCATATAAATCTGGATTATTGCTAAAGCCTAATACATCAACACCTAACTTAGGATTCTTAGCATTACCAGTGATTTTTATGCCCAGCTGCACAAAATCAGATTCTTCTACCTTAATACCTAGTTTATTAGCTTGATCGGCCAAAAGCGAAATACCTTTATCTGCAGCTCCTAATAGTCCACTACCTTTCAACATTGCTCTTGGAATATTGGCTTTGATGTTGTAATTCAAAATCTGATCTAAACTGTGGCTTCCACTGATTACCAAATCAATGTCATCTACTTTGGCTTCAAAAGGTTCTATTTCCACTGAACCGTCTTTTAGTTCGAAGTAATTGCGTGTATTCTGTAAGCGAATGGGCTTTTTGAATTCTTCTATTGCGAATTGATCACCTAAGGACTTCAATGGTGCAAAATCCTTGACCAAACCATCTATGGTTTCTAATAAGCCGCTGGCATTTAAAGAGCTGTAAACAGGGTAGAGGTTTTCACCCAATACTCCATCCAGTACCAAACTGGAAGAATATTTGCCTTCAATGTATTCAGCGACAGGATTCAACTTTTGGAAAGTATTCACCTGCTTGAAACTTTCTACAAAGTCTAGTTTTTCCAAGTCATATTTAAAACTAAATCGAGGCTCATCTTTTTTCTGAGTGTTGTATTGCCCACTGATCAATAAATCTCCTCCCAGACCTTTTGCTTTGAGCTCATCCATCACTACTGCTTGATCCTGGATGAATAATTTACCCAAAATGTTATTCAACTTGATATCCGCATATTGCACAGACTTGATGTTAGAATTGATGGTTAAATCCATTCGATCTGGTACCAAAGGAACTTCATAAGAAGTGATGGTGGTGTCTGCTGTAGTGGTAGTTGTTACTTCTGCTTCATCCGCATTGTACAATTCGTTGATGTTGATGAAGTTGGAGTTTAAAGATAAGGTACCCTGTAAAGTTCCTTCTTCATACAAATAGTCAAATACATTATCAATGTTTCCTGATGCTTTGAAGTCACTGTCCTTGATGTTGGTCTCAGCTCTGTCGATGGAGATATTATTCGAGCTTACCCTTCCTTTGACAAAAGATTTCTCTAATTCATAAATATCATATTTAACCTTATTGATGGTCGCATCCACATTGAAATCAAAACGATCGAAAGGCTTTTCTAATTCTTGTGTAGTATCCGCAAATTCAATGGTCTCATCACTGGATTCATACTCTAATGGATACCACTCGTCTACATTGAAATAATTAGAATTGAGTTTGATGCTACCCGTCATCGTTTTTTCCGGACTGAAGTAGGCCAATACATTATCGATGGTACCTGTTGCAGAAACATCAGAATCCCCAGCTTTAGAGTCTAGTTTATCTATGATTACTTGTTTTGGTGTTAATCGGAATTTGGCTTCTTTTACTTCAAATAGTGGATATGGATCGTATCGATAGTTAAGGTTGTAAACATCAATATTACCACTTGCATTTACCTGATCATATCTTCCCGATTCTATGGTAGAATATTTGGTCGCCATACTGGCATCAAACACGACCTGACCACTCATATCTTCTGTCAAATACTGAGGGAGTGCTTGTTTGAGTTTGGCAAAATCTATCTTTCCATCTAGAGTACAGTCTATGTCCGGATCAGAAATCGGTGTTTTTAAGCCAAATTTTCCTTTAAAGTTATCACCAGCCAGTTTCCAACCAAAAGAAGGTAGATCTACAGTGATTTTATCAAAATCTGCTCCAGGACTTTCAACTAAAGCCTGAGCATATATATTTTCAATCGGGAGTGGCAAATCAGGATATTTGACAAATCCTTCTTCTATGCCAAGGTTAAAGGTAAAAGCAGGATAATTGCTTCCATCAAGTTGGTATTTTCCCAGTGCGAAAGCATCAAGTACTAACTTCCCACTCGATTCTATATCATTAAAATCTTGTGCATAGGCATCTGGAATAAGAGAAATAATGTTTTTCAACTCATTCTGTGGAGCGTTCAATTTAACATCCACGTCAATAGCATCTTCCAACAATTGAATGAATCCGTCCACCTTCAATAGGAGTGCATTGATTTTGAGTTCATTTTCGAGGAAGGTATATTTTTGTTCTTCATTCTGTATTTCCAGCTCAGCATCCCAGTTGAGTTGGGTTTCTTTAAGGTATTTAGTTTGATCATATTTTAGATCGATACTTTCTACACCTGTTATGGCTTTTAGCTTATAGGTTTGTGGATTAAAATCGCCTGATCCGCTGTGATTGAGTCCGCTCAAATGAAGGTAGGTCTTAGCAGGATGATCTTCATAAATAACTTCTGCATCACTGATAGAATATTTGCTCAATTTTAATTGATAAGTGACTGGACTGGTAGAAGTATTTTCATCAGCTGTCGGACTATCAGAAGACTTGGCTATATTATAATTAGCAGAACCATTTTCCAATACCATCAAATTGACTTTTGGTTTTTCAATAGCCAATTCTGTTATTTCCATTGGACTATTTATGAGCGAAAGCAAATTGATAGCTACAGCAGCTTCATCCACTTTTGCCAACTGTAAACCTTCAAATTCATTTTTACCCGTTACACTTATGTCTTTAATACTCAAAGAGAGGTTTGGAAATGACCTGAAAAAAGATAGATTGACATCATTGAAATCCAAAGTAGCATCCAGGTATTTGTTAGCTTCTTCTTTTACGGTATCGACTAGTTGATCTTTAAAGAAAAACGGAATAGCTACCGCAGCAATGGCCAACAAGCCAACTAGTACCAAAACAAAGATGAAAAAACGTTTGATGAGCTTCATTTTTAGATTTTTCGGATTTTATACTTATAATGGTTCTGGAATATCTTTATCAGAAAAACTTTTGTTTACCCCTTAAAGATAAGGATACTACAATATTAGACAGTGACTTTAGTATAAAGTATCTACTTTTGTAGCACATTTAAATTTTAATTAACGGCAATACTCATTAATGTCAGCAACTCACACAGACTACCAGTTCATTGATAATCAAAAAGCTCTAGAAGAATTCCATCAAAAAAATGCTTCCATTGAATGGATGGCTTTTGATACTGAATTTGTAGGAGAAAAGCGCTTCCATACTAAGATATGTTTAATTCAGGTTGCTAGTGAACACGGAAACTTTCTGATTGACCCTTTAAAAATTGAAGATTGGCAACCATTTCTTAATTTAATTGAGAATGAAAATATCTTAAAAATCACTCATGCCGGAGAAAATGATTATCGTCTGCTTTTTCAACAACACGATGTTTTACCTAAAAATGTATTTGATACTCAAATAGCGGCTGGCTTAGTAGGCTATAACTATCCTGTGGCTTTTCAGAAATTGGTAGCAAAGGAGTTGAATTTATTTCTTAAAAAAGGATATGCAGTAGCGGATTGGGAAGCCAGACCCCTGGATGAACAACAATTGAAATATGCCTTAAATGACGTATTGTATCTTAAAGAGTTGTACAACCGCCTTTACGATAAGTTAGAAGCGCAAAAACGTTTGGAATGGGCATTTGAAGAATTTGAAGTGCTTGAAAATGCTAGCTACTACATGCGAGATCCCAATAAAGAAATTCTGGATAGCAACTTGATGCGCGTCTTGCGAAAAAAAGAACAGCTTTTTCTAATGAGGCTTTACAAATGGCGTCAAGAAGAGGCAAGGAATAAGAACTATTCCAAGGAGATGATTTTACCTAATAAAATGATGGGACATGTCGTCCGTTCTATTGGCTCTGGCAAGGCCGCCCTCAAAAATAATAGACGTATACCTGCAAAGTTGAGCAAAAACTATGGCGATCTTTTTGAGGAAATGTATAACCGTGAAAAGACAGAGGAAGAAAGACAGGTTTTAAAGCAACTGACTAACGGTCATATAGATGATCCGAAGCAGGAGTTGCTGATTGAAATGCTCTATCTCATTGTTAAATATACTTGCCTTGAACGCCAGGTGTCGCCCAATATGGTCTTTTCAAAAGCAGAATTGAAAAAAACCTTGAACAATAGAGACTTAGCACTAAAACTTTTGGGAACGGGTTGGCGTAAAGAATTGTTGGGAGAAGATTTTTCAGAATGGATCTTAAATATTGATCAACTACAGCTTGAAGTTCAAGATGGGAAGGTGGTCTTTCAAGTAAATGGAAAACAATAAAGCAACAGACCAACAACTTATTCTTGAGGTAAAAAACCTTAGTGTAAGTTTTGAAAATAAGAATGACAGGATAGAAGCTGTTCGCAATATTTCTTTTCAAATTCAAAGAGGGGAAGTACTTGGTCTGGTAGGAGAATCCGGTTCCGGAAAATCAGTGACTGCCCGCTCTATTTTACAACTTACCAGGTATACCAATAATCTTTCTAGCAAAGGAGAAATAGTTTACAACAACGAGCTGGGGGAATCCTTCAGTCTAGTCAACGCCACAGACAAAGCCTTGCAGAAATTGAGAGGAAAGGAAATGGCCATGATTTTTCAGGAACCAATGAGTGCACTCAATCCTGTATTTAAATGCGGTCATCAAGTAAGAGATGTAATCACATATCACCAAAAAATCAATAAAAAAGCGGCAAAGGAAAAGGTTAAAAACTTATTTGATCAAGTATATCTAAGTGATTTTGATAGAATCTATAATGCTTATCCACACCAACTCTCAGGCGGTCAATTGCAAAGAGTCATGATTGCCATGGCAATTTCCAATCAACCAAAAATGTTGATTGCTGACGAACCAACTACCGCTTTAGATGTAAGTATACAAAAAGAGATCATTGATTTGCTTCAGGAGCTTCGAGGGCAGCGTCAGATGTCAATGCTGTTTATCTCTCATGATTTGAATTTGGTCTCTGAGTTTGCTGATCGAGTTATGGTTATGAGAAGAGGAGAAGTGTTGGAGCAGGGAAGAACACAATCCATATGTAGTCAGCCTCAGAATGCATATACGCAAGGATTATTGGCTTGTCGACCTTTATTAGATCATAAGCTAAAGCGGTTACCCACTTTACAGGACTTTGAATCAGATAGGTCTGATGGACTTAACTTTGACAATTATCTTAATCAACTAAAAGCCGATAAAGAAGCTCAAGCTCCAAGTGGAGAACCTTTGCTGAGGGTAAGTGATTTAACAGTTGACTATCCTATTCCAACAGCTTTTGGTCAAAAGAAAATGTTGCGGGCAGTAGATCGTGTTTCATTTGATTTACACAAAGGCCAAATCATTGGTTTGGTTGGTGAATCTGGTTCAGGAAAATCTACGATAGGGAATACTTTAGCAGGATTGATTGTTCCCACAGAAGGATCTTTAGAATATGAAGGAATAGAAATAAACACTAAATCCTTTTCAAATAAAAAAATTACCAGAGATATACAAATCGTATTCCAAGATCCTTTTAGTGCACTCAATCCAAGCATGAGTGTTGGAAATGCCATCTTGGAACCTATGTTAGTACACAATTTAGTTGGTAGTAGAGAAGAAGGAAAACAAAGAGTATTTGACTTATTGGAAAAAGTTGGTCTTGAATCCGAAATGTATGATCGTTATTCAGGTGCTTTTTCAGGAGGACAACGACAAAGAATTGGTATAGCCAGAGCACTGGCAACAGAGGCTAAAATACTGGTTTGTGATGAAAGTGTAGCTTCCTTAGATGTATCTATTCAGGCACAAATTTTGAATCTTTTGTCTGATTTAAGAGAAGAAACAGCTTTGAGTATATTGTTTATTTCTCATGATTTGGCTGTGGTAAGGCATCTATGTGATTGGATAGTTGTTTTAAACAAAGGGAAAGTTGTCGAATCAGGATTGCCAAAACAGATTTTTGAGACTTCAAAGAATGATTACACCCAAAAATTAATTAAAGCAATCCCTAAAGGAATTTTTTCTTAAATTTTTTTGTTTCATAATTGCAACCTTTTTGATTTTCAGGAGTCATTTTAATAGAACATTTATCTTATTTATTGCAACACTTATCGATAAAACCGATACAGTAGCTCTAAAAAAGCTAAATTGTATAGTGACTTAAATAATACAATCAAATGCACCCATATGAAAAAGTCAAAGACCAACGTATTAGTTGCATTTGTTATTCTGGCTAGTTTAAGTTCATACTTATTTCTCTATCAAGTTGGATCAAACATAGTGAGCAACCAACCTGCTCAACAAGCCAAAGAGGAACTTGAACTAGAAGCTGCTGATTCTAAAATGAGCCTTCCAGATGTGCAAATGGTTAAAAAAGTACTAGAAACCGGAAGACGTCTTATCCCAGCTTCCTAAGAAGCTGGTTAAGCTCTTCGGGGCTTTACTTACTTTCCATTTTTTTTCTCCAATACCTCAATAAGCCCGCTACACTCATCCAAGATGGATTAGCCTTCTCATATTGTACGAGTAAATCGTCATTTACTCCTTTCTTTTTTAAATCTTCACTTACGTAGTTTTGAAACAGGGGAGTCAGGTTTTCTTTTGGTGTTCCTTGTTTATAGTGGGGAAGTATCCAGTTGGCCCATTCATCTAAGCTATTCACCAACAAGTCAAAATGTGAATCGATATTTTCTATTGTACCATAATGCGTTAAATACAAGGTTTTTGGAGACAAGCTTTTTAATCTTTCAATAGATTCTTTCCAGGCTTCGATATTGATATCTGGTGGTGGACAAGGAGGCACTACAGGACCATGCTCTATTTTTACACCAGCCACATCGCCGGTAAAGATCACATCATTTAACTGCCAGGCAATATGGTGACTGGCATGACCGGGAGTATGATGTGCTACCAAATCAATATCGCCAACGCTTATGACTTCTTTGTCTTCAACAATTTGGAGCTTATCTTTTGCAATGGGCTTCAAAGTAGACCATAGTCTTTCCATGTCATCCTGATAAATACGGGTTGCCGATTGGATAAGCTTACTAGGGTCATTCATATGCTTGTAACCAAAAGGATGGAGGTAGATCTTTGCTCCTTTTTCTGCAAAGGCCCATGCTGCACCAGCATGATCTAAATGAATATGGGTTATAAAAACATGCTTGATATCCTCTATCTCATATCCTTTTTGCTGAAGTGAAGATCGAAGTTGCTGAAAAGTGGAATAAGGTCCGGTTTCAATCAATATAGGCCTAGCAGATGTTTCAACCAAAAAACTTGCTATCGTATTAGGACTATCTAAAAATTGTAAGTCGAGGATGTGTATCATGAAGTCTATTTTTGCTTAAACATTTTAATCTCCCCAAAATAAGAATTCATATATCAAAAGGGAGATGACTTTTTTCACTGCTTAGAAAAATAGTTCATCAATAACCCAATGAATCAAATCCGCTCCATCTTACGCTTCAAATAGAAATAGGTCTCAATTTGTGATCTAATTGCGAGGTCTTCTTCATCTTTTTTATAGGCGTTCAATAAATCAAAACTAAGTACTCTGGCTTTAACATTATCATTGAGTTGGATATTAAGAAAGTCGATGATTTCTTGTTTGAGATCTTCTTCAAAAATAGGAAAGGCAACTTCCACTCGATGATCAAGGTTTCTTACCATCCAATCTGCAGATGACAAATAAGTTTTTTCTTCCCCTCTATGGTGGAAAACATAAATCCTGGCATGTTCCAGAAAACGATCAACAATACTAATGGCTTCTATATTTTCACTTAAATCTTTTTGACCAGCTACCAAACAGCATATCCCGCGTATGATCATTTTAATTTCTACTCCGGCTTTACTGGCAGCATAGAGTTTTTCAATGACCAAGCGATCTTGTACACTATTCATCTTGAGTATAATCTTAGCAGGGCGGCCTGCTTTGGCTTCATTGATTTCAAAGTCAATCAATTCTTCTATTTGTGTTCTCAAGTTGAACTGCCCAACCAATAAGTGTTGAAATCCTTGAGAAGGAACTTTTACTGTTTCCAGGAAGGAGAAAATTCGAGCTACTTCACTCACCAATCTGGTATCAGCAGTAAATAAACCGAAGTCAGAATATACTTTGGCTGTACCTTCATGGAAGTTTCCGGTAGATAAATAGCCATATAGCTTCGGTTGGTTGTTTTCCATTCTTCTTACCAACGCTATTTTTGAATGCACTTTTACTCCAGGAAAACTATAATGTACGTTTACTCTTGCTTTTTCTAATTTTTCGCCCCACCTTAAGTTGGCTTCTTCATCAAATCGAGCCTTTACCTCAATAAATACAGTCACTTGTTTGCCGGCATTTACTGCATCCATAAGTGCTTGCATGATTCGTGACTTACGGGCAACTCTATAATGGGTAATCTTAATATGAGTAACATTGGGATCTTTAGCTGCATTTTCAAAAAACTGCACCACTGAATCATAAGAATGGTAAGGGACATGAATCATATGATCCCTCTTACTAATTTCACCAAAAAAGTTATCTGCATTTTCCAATGGATGATAGGCAAGAGGAGGAAGAGGTGGGTTTTTTAAATGATTCAAACCAAAATCCGGAAAACTAAAAAAGTTGAAGTTATTGTGATATCTACCTTCTCTTAGTAAGTCGTATTTAGTGATGTCAAAAGTTTCCATCAGGAAAGAAAGTAGCTTCTCAGGCATACTAGAGTCATAGACGAATCTGGAGGTAGGGCCTACCTGTCTCTTGTTAAGACTATCCTTAATTTTTTGGATCAAATCACCTGAAAACTCATCATCTATGTACAACTCAGCATCACGTGTCAACTTGATGGAAAATGAATCGATGATCTTATAACCCGGAAACATGGAAGAAACATTATGGCGCACTATATCATCAATAATTATAATGTTTTTGCTCCCGTCTGATGATGGAATAGGAATAAACCTGGGTAAGTGATCAGATGGGATTTTTACAATGGCATAGATATCTTCTTCCTTTGGGTCATCAACATCATGCATCCATAAAGTCAGATAAAGAGCAGCATTGTTAAG
The DNA here is from genome assembly GCA_038530915.1 of Bacteroidota bacterium. Classification (GTDB taxonomy): domain Bacteria; phylum Bacteroidota; class Bacteroidia; order Chitinophagales; family Saprospiraceae; genus JANQPA01. The sequence continues at coordinate 716 of JBCBCD010000157.1, read as the reverse complement.
AAAAGGACGGATTTTATTATTTACCAATAAAACAGGTTGTACGAAAGGCAACATGTTCTTGTTGAAATAGTCCTCAATAAATACTTTCTGAGTTTCATTTAAATCTAACCTTCTTAAGATGAATATGTTGTGACCTTGTAGCTCTGGAATGATGGTATTTTCAAATAGGTCACTAAACATCTCCTGTTGTCTATTGACTATCTTTTGAATTTCGCGTACAGTTTGTTTTGGAGAAATTTCTAATTCCTTTTTTGTTTTTTTCCCAACCCTCAATAAGGTACGATGGTTGGCCATACGTACTCTAAAAAATTCATCTAGGTTGGATGAGTAAATAGCTAGAAATTTGATTCTTTCAAATAAGGGAACATTAGGGTCCATTGCTTCTTGAAGCACTCGGTGATTAAAAGACAACCAACTAATGTCTCGGTGTATTAAGGGTAAACCATCAGATGCGTATAACATTTCTTGATCCAGGCTAAGGTTATTATTAGTCACTTTAAAAGTATTTTAGCTAAATAGTTGAATTTGTTGACCCTCTTTGTTGTCCAATTTTGGACCTCTGACTACCACATCGGAGTGTTTTTGAAACTCTCCATTAAAATACTCTACCATTTGAGGGGCCAATAAGTTTTCGGGTTGATGCGGAAAATAATATACTTCTTTCAATCCGTTATTTTGCCATTCAATTATTTTGTTGATCCATTCATCGGCTCGTT
>JBCBCD010000156.1:0-10407 GCA_038530915.1 Bacteroidota bacterium | reverse complement strand
AGAATCGAAAAAATCTACTTGAGATAAATACTTTATTAATATTGTTAATTAGTTGTTAATTGTCAGCTCTATGCAAGCAATAAGCTTTAAAATTTATGCTGTTTTCAGTTCGATTTGTATTTTAGGCGCCTGAATTTTAAAATCATTAAACTATTTGTTGTTATGAAGCTCTTTACAAAAATTGCATTGTTTTTGTCATTAGGTTTGTTCTCAATTACTGCTTTGGATGCTCAGGAAATGCCTGCTAAAAGTTCTAAAGCAAGTACTTCTTTCACTATTGGTTACACAGACATTACTATTGATTACTCTTCTCCAGCTGTGAGAGGTAGAAAAATCTTTGGTGGTTTGGAAGAATGGGGTGGTGTATGGCGTGCTGGTGCTAATGCACGTACCACTATTGAGTTCAGTACAGATGTAACTGTAGGTAAAGAAAAAACAGAATTGAAAGCTGGTAAGTATTCAATCTTCATGATTCCTAACGAAAAAGAAGATTGGGTGGTTATTTTCAACTCTGACACTGAAGGCAGTGCAGGTGAGTATGATGAATCAAAAGACGTAGCTCGTGTAAATGTACAGGCTCGTAAAGGTAAAGCAGAGCGTTTAACTTATTCTATTGCTGATCAAGGCTTGGATAGAGGTTACATCTCTATGGCTTGGGCAGATAAGCGAGTTATCATCTTTATTAACACTCCTGCATTGGAGACGATGATGGCTAACGTTAAAGAAGCAGTAGATGGAGCAGAAAATGATGCTCAAAAAGTAAACATCTATGCAGCTGCTATCGATTTATTGATCGATGTTGATCCTAAGAGAAAAGTTTCTGCTGAGCGCATCATCAAAAAGGCGGTTGAAATCGGAGAATCTCCACGTTTGCACTATGCGATCGCTAAAGTGAATGCTGTAAACGAAAAGTACGCTGAGGCTGTAACTTCTGCTAAAAAAGCGATGGAGTTAGGTGATTCTGATGCTGAAGATCGTTGGTACGGTTTCTACAAGTCTGCTATCCAGACTTCTATCGATACTTGGAGTAAAAAATAATTGTTAGTTACTTCAATTTCTTTAAAAAGCATGGAACATCCTGTTCCATGCTTTTTTTATTTCTTAAACAACCAACAACCAACAACCAACAACCAACAACCAACAACCAACAACCAACAACCAACTTAACATCTCATTGAATTCTCATTAACACTAATAGCACTTATTACTTCATAGTTTTGAGTCATTACTTATAAACAAACCAATGACTAATTATGAAGTACCTATCAATTTTTTTTGTTCTTTTCTGCTCCCTTTCTTTAAGTGCTCAAGAAGCTAAGTATTATGAAACCGAAGAAGGTAACAAGCATCTATGTGGTCCTTTTTCTATATCTGACTTATCAAAGGATAGCTTATTTGCCAAATGGTATACAGAAAGCTATAATGAATTTGAATTGTCTAGGAAAAATAATGACTGGATAAGTGAGCTTAAAGAAACTCAAGTAGACATTTATATGGGCACTTGGTGTGGTGATAGCAAAGAATGGGTTCCAAAATTTGTTAAGCTTTGGGATGAATTGGGCTTGTCCAGGTCTCAATTGAATTTTATAGCACTCTATGATGGAGAAGAACGATATAAACAAGGCCCTAATGGAGAAGAAAAAGGTAAAAATATTCATAGAGTCCCCACCTTTATTTTCAAAAGACAAAATGAGGAGTACGCCAGAATTGTGGAATCTCCCAGGAATAGCCTGGAAGTTGATGTAGCACAAATTGCTTTAGGCTACCCTTCAGAACCCAATTACAAAGGAGCTACTTTTTTGATCAATGTATTAAAAGAAGAAGGACTTGAAGAGATTTACAGCAATATGCGTAAATACGCTAACAAAGCCTATCGATTGGTTGGAAGTAGCAAAGAACTCAATACTTTAGGATATGTATATCTTAGAGCAGGACAGACTCCTGAGGCTCATTTAATGTTCTACCTGAACACCTATTTCTTTCCCTATGATCCAAATGTGTATGATAGTTTTGGTGAAATCCTCGCTTTGCAAGGTGAAAATGAAGAGGCGATTAAGAATTATGAAAAGGTGTTAAGTTTAGATCCAGATAATGAAAATGCGAAGAAGCAGATTGAATTATTGAAGAATTTGTGATAGGGTGTAGGGTGTAGGGTGTAGAGGCCCTACACCAAAACGGTATATTGAAACAACCATTGCAAAGATCGTTTTTGTTGATTTCAATTACTTAAATTTCATTCTTTTTTTTAAACTACTTGCATGGTTTAATTTTCTAGTTTAACTTTATGGTTAAATATGGCAAAGGAAGCAGAAAATAAAATATTAGAAGTAGCCAGAAAGCAGTTTGTAAACAATGGCTATGCAGCAACTCGAATGGATGAAATTGCAAAAGAAGCCGGATACAATAAAGCATTGGTACATTATTATTTTCGTTCTAAAGAGAAATTGTTCCGGGAGATAATAGTACAGATTTTAAATACTTTTATTCCTCGTGTTACTTATGCTTTAAAGCAGGAAGGGACTTTTTGGGAAAAAACAGAATTATTATTGGATACCTATTTGACATTGTTTTTAGAGCAACCTGATATCCCTTTCTTTATGATGTCAGAATTATCACAGAAACGTGAGAATTTTGTAATAGAAATTAAAAAAAGAGCCAGCTATTTTCCGGCAATAACGGACTATATCTTACAAATGCACAAGGAAATGGAAGAAGGCAAGCTAAGGAAAATACCACCTGTACATCTTCTTTTAAATGTTATGAGTATGACGGTTTTTCCTTTTATATCTAAACCTGTATTTGCCACCATACTTGAATATTCTGATGAAGAATTTGAACACTTAATGAAAGAACGTAAAGAGATTGTAATGGACTTTTTAAAACATGCGCTACAACCAGCGTAAATTTTTTTGCACCAGTATTAACCAAATAGTTAAATGAAAAAGTTAATCCAAATAGTTAAATTATTTAGCCTGATTGTTGTGTTGTTATGCTCTGTTAATGAGTTGTTTACACAATCTTTAGACCAGCTTAAACTTACTGATGCTTATCAAATGTTGGAAGAAAGGTACCCATTGTTAAAGGATGAAGACATTGTGGTACAAATCAACGAAAAGGAATTAGAGAAAATTGAAAAAGAAAAATTACCGACCATTAATTTCAAGGTGGATGGGAGGTTACAGTCTCAAAGTGTTGAGTTGGATGCCGGAGAAATGGCCCCTATTGATATCAACCAACCTCTAGTTGCTTTGCAATCCTATTTGGAAGCGACCTACATGGTGATGGATGGAGGCATTAAAGATGCTCAAAAGAAATTGAAGAACATCCAGATGAAAGTGGATCAGCAGAATCTTAAGGTAGAAAAGTATGCCTTAAGAAATCTGATCAATCAATTTTTTCTAGGAATTAAGACATTAAAAACCCAGGAAGAATTGATAGAGATTTCGCTGAAAGATCTGGAAGCACGTGCTGTAGTAGTGAAAGCGGGAGTAGAGTATGGAACTTTACTGGAAAGCGAGTTGACTAAAATTGAAGTCAAACAACTCGAACTAACAGCAATGCAAAGTGATCTAAATCAGCAAATTGAAAAAACAGCAGCTACTTTATCAGCCTATATCGATCAACCAGTTACCGCTGAGACTCAGTTGATCTTTCCTGATCTACCAGATCATGAAGTTATCCCTGACATTGAAAGACCGGAGCATGAATTATTCGAACTGCAAAGGCAATCCATCCTCGCTCAATCAGATCTGATTGAAGCGGGATTAAAACCTAAGCTTGGGGCTTTTGCTCAGGCAGGAGTAGGTTATCCCAATCCCTTAAATCTATTGGATAGTGGGGTAGCACCTTATGGTTTAATTGGGGTCAACTTCGAATGGAAGCTTTCAGATTGGAAAAAGTCTTCCACCGAAAAACAGCTTTTGAGCCTGCAAGCGCAAAGGTTAAACAATGCAGAAGAGACTTTCAACTTCAACATACAGATGCAGGAAGATAGCTATTTGGGGGATGTTAGAAGATTAAAAAACCAAATACAGTACGACTCGAGAATAGCAGAAAAACAATCACTTATTCTCAACCAATTGTCAGCACAATTGGATGAAGGAGTAATCACTGCTACCGACTATTTGCTACAAGTGAATGCTGAATTGAGTGCCAGACAAAACGTGGTGATACACGAAGTCGAGTTATTAAAGGTTCAGTTAGAGTTTTTAAATCAAAGAGGAGGATACTAGTGCAAGTGTAGGGTGTAGGGTGTAGGGTTGAGGGGGTAGAGCTGCATTTGAATTCTGTTAACCACTTATTTCAAATTGATCATCATCAAAATCAGCTAATAATGTCAAGATTCATTGGATTTTTATTACTTATTCTTTTGCTTACTTCTTGTCAGGAGGAGGTAAAGACTTCTGACGCTTACGGAAATTTTGAGGCTACTAACGTACTGGTTTCGTCAGAAGCAAATGGAAAACTTCTTTTTCTAAATGTGGAAGAAGGCAGAAAGTTAAATGAAGAGAGCCTGGTGGGCTTAGTTGATACAACGCAATTGCATTTACAGAAAAAACAAATTGAGGCAACAATAGGGATTTTACCACAGAAATTACTGACTTCTTTGGCCGAAATTGAAGTCTTAGAACGACAAAAAGAAAATCTTACAAGAGAACGTGACAGAGTCGCAAGGCTAATAGAAAAGAAAGCAGCTACCTCCAAGCAATTGGATGATCTCAATGGTGAAATAGAAGTAATTGATAAGCAAATAGTTGCTGTTAGAACCCAAACCAATACCAGCAACCGATCAATTTTAGTGGAAAAGGAACCATTATTGGCGCAAATTGATTTGCTTAATGATCAAATCAGAAAATCCTATATCTACAATCCCATTTCTGGAACGGTATTGACTAAACTTTCCGAACCTAGTGAAATAGTAGGAATGGGAACACCACTATATCGAATCGCCAAATTAGATACCATCACCTTACGCTTTTACGTAAGTGGTACACAACTTAAAAGTATTGACTATGGCCAAGTCATCGAAGTATTGATTGATGAAGGCCAAGATGGATTTGAAAGCTTCAAAGGCAAAATCAGCTGGATAGCAGATCAGGCTGAGTTTACGCCCAAAACAATACAAACAAAGGAGGAGCGTGTCAACTTAGTTTATGCAGTAGAAGCAAAAGTACCCAACCCAGATGGAAAGCTTAAGATAGGCATGCCTGCAGAAGTAAATTTTAATTACAGTCCATCCCAAAATATATCCAGCAATGAAAGCAATAGAACTTCAGCACCTCAGTAAATCCTTTGGTGATACACAGGCATTAGTGGATGTGCATTTTGATATCGATAAAGGCAGGTTATTTGGCTTAATTGGTCCTGATGGGGCAGGTAAATCCACACTGTTTAAAATTATGACCACCCTGTTGATTCCGGATCAGGGGAAAGCTACTATTGAAGGATTTGATTCAGTAAAAGACTATAAAAAAATACGAAAAATCATTGGCTATATGCCGGGTAAGTTTTCCCTGTATCAAGACCTTTCAATAGAAGAAAATCTAAACTTCTTCGCTACCATTTTTGGAACCACCATAAAAGAGAATTACCACCTCATAGAAGAGATCTATGTTCAAATAGAGCCATTTAAAAAGCGCAAAGCGGGTAAGTTATCAGGAGGGATGAAACAAAAATTAGCCTTATGCTGTGCATTGATACATCAACCTAAGGTTTTATTTCTCGATGAACCAACTACCGGAGTGGATGCTGTAAGTAGGGCTGAGTTTTGGGATATGCTTAAGCGATTGAAGCAATTTGGAATTACCATAGTGGTGAGTACTCCTTATATGGATGAGGCTTCTCTTTGTGAGGAAATAGCACTCATTCAAGAGGGACGAATATTAAAAATTGATACCCCTACCAGAATTACTCAATCTTATCAGCATCCTTTGTATGCTGTTAGTTCGAAAGATTTTTATCGATTGCTAAAAGAATTGAGAGCAGAAAAATTTACACATCGCGTAGAAGCCTTTGGCGAATACTTACACCTTAGTACAAATACCGACACCAATCCTTTCCAAATTATACAGTTTTTGGAAAAAAATGGTCACGAGCAAGTGGAACTATTTGAGACAGATCCAACCATTGAAGATGTATTTCTTGAATTAATGTAAGCCAATGATTATGAATTCAAGCAAAGTAATTAGGGCCAATCAACTGACTAAGCGTTTTGGAAACTTTACCGCTGTAAACGAGATTACCTTCGATGTCCACAAAGGAGAAATCTTTGGCTTCCTGGGGGCGAATGGTGCCGGAAAAACAACCGCAATTAAAATGCTAATAGGATTGAGTAGACCTACCTCTGGTGAGGCTGAAGTAGCCGGGTATGATGTTTTTAAACAAACCGAACAAATCAAGAATAACATTGGCTACATGAGCCAAAAGTTTAGCCTGTACGAAGACTTGACAATAAAGGAAAACATCACCTTCTACGGTGGCATCTATGGACTCAAACGAAAAGCAATTAAAAAGAAAAGTGATGAGATCATTGAACGCTTAAACTTGCAGCAGTATGCTAAAAAACTGGTCGGAGCATTGCCTTTAGGCTGGAAGCAAAGACTGGCTTTTGCAGTAGCAAGTGTTCATGATCCGGCCATCATTTTTATGGATGAACCCACAGGTGGCGTAGATCCTTCTACCCGTAGACAGTTCTGGGAAATGATCTATGATGCAGCCAATAAAGGCGTAACCATTTTTGTAACCACACACTATATGGATGAGGCTGAATATTGTGACCGTATTAGCATAATGGTTGCGGGAAAAATGGAGGCACTAGGTACACCCAAAGAATTGAAGAACAAATACCATGTAAATACCATGGATGAGGTCTTTTTGAGATTGGCGAGAGCATAGGTTGGTCTAGGGTCAATTGGATCTTCATTGAATGACAGATGTATGTGAAATAAACTTGTGTACCAAATTGTCTTGTGTTCTGTGTCTTGTGTTATGAGTGCCACTCTTTCTAAAGTAAGAGAAGTTACTCAAGGCACACACAACACACAACACACAACACACAACACACAACACACAACACACAACAAGTTATTAGAACAATTAATAAATAAATACAAATATGAAAATCATCATCAATATAAGCTTATTACTTTTCACCACTGTCTTTCTCCATGCACAGAATAGTGGTCAAATCACAGTAAATGTAAATGACATCAAAAGTGAAATAGAAGCCCCGGTATACTTCATGTTGTTCAATAATAAAGATGGTTTTCCCAGAGAGAAAGACAAGGCGGCATTTGTTGGGAAGGTTCAAAAAACAAGTTCTACAGTGAGTTACACTTTTGATTCAATACCGGAAGGTACTTACGCAGTAGCTGTCTTTCTAGATGAAAACAAGAATGGTAAGATTGACACAAAATTGATTCCAATGCCGAAAGAGCCTGTTGGAGCATCAAATTTAGAGAAGATGAGCAGACCTAGTTTTAAAAAATCTGCTTTTACCTTTTCAGGAGACACAAAAACGATCAATATCAAATTTATCAATGAATAGCTATGGGGAAGGTATTTTGGGCATTTGTAAAAAAAGAGTTTTTTCACATCCTTAGAGACACAAGGACATTGTACATTCTTTTTGGTATGCCAATCGTCCTGGTACTGATCTTTGGATATACTGTAACCAATGAGTTTAAAGATGCTTCCATCGCTATTGTAGATCAGTCGAAAGACGATTTGAGTAAGTCTTTTAGTGAGCATCTGTTAGCATCTGGTCACTTTCGTTTGATAGAAACTTTTAAAGATGTACATGAATTAGAGCAAGCATTCCGATCTGGTAAGGTCAAGATGGGCGTATTGATACCTAATGATTTTGAAAATCAATTTTTTAGAAACAAAGCAGTCACGGTTCAGTTTTTAGCGGATGCTACAGAACCTAATTATGCGACTACACTCACTAGTTATGCCAATCAAATGGTCCAGTCTTTTCAACAGCAGTACGGAGAACAAGGGTCATTGCCTTATCAGCTTAATATTGAAACTCAAATGTACTACAATCCAAGTTTAGTGGGAGCTTACAATTTCATACCCGGGGTAGTAGCTTTGATACTGATGCTCATCTGTGCCATGATGACTTCTTTAACCATTGCCAAAGAAAAGGAAATGGGTACTATGGATTTACTTTTGGTATCTCCGTTGCCACCTTTCCTGATCTTATTAGGAAAGGTTACACCTTACGTTATTCTGTCCTACATCAATGCTTTAATGGTATTTGCAATGGGCTATTTTATTTTTGATGTACCCATAAGAGGGAGTTTACCACTTTTATTGGCTTTGTGTGTGCTTTATTTGTTGGTAGCCTTAGCGTTGGGAATATTGATTTCTACTCGATCCAATACCCAACAAGTGGCCATGATGACTTCCCTATTTACTTTATTGATGCCTACTATGTTGTTGTCGGGCTTTTTATTTCCGATAGCGAGTATGCCATGGGTATTGCAATACATATCGAAAATCATCCCGGCCAACTACTTCATACAAATTGAGAATGCCATCATGCTAAAAGGAGCAGGCTGGGAAGCAGTCACTTTTCCGAGTTTGATATTAATGATCATGTTGTTGGTCTTATTAGGAGCAGCATGGCGAAATTTTAAAGTCATCTATAAATAAGAGCCGATGCAAAAGTTATTGTTTATCATACAAAAAGAGTTTATCCAAATCTTTCGAAATAAAGCGATATTGCCTTTGATGACAGTGGCACCTATTGTACAAATGATTGTCCTTTCTTTTGCGGCCAATTCAGAAGTACAAAATGTACAGCTGGCTATTGTAGATAATGATAAGAGCCAATATGCTCAACGCCTTATCCATAAGATTAAAGTCTCAGATCGATTCATCCTGGTTGATTTGCCAGAGGCCCAAAACAAGGCAGATGAAATGATGCAAATGGGAGAAATAGATATCATTCTCAATATAGAACCCGATTTTGAAAAAAACTTTTATAAGACAAAGACGGCAAAGATTCAGTTGTTGGTCAATGCCATTAATGGACAACAAGCAACGGTAGGTGCGGCCTATCTCAATAGTATCATCAGGTCATTTAATAATGAAATAAGAGAGGACGCAGCCCCTCAATTTATCGTGCAAAAAATGAATCCTACACCACGCATCAATACGGAAAACTCCAACTGGTACAACCCTGATTTGAATTATAAGCACTTTATGGTTGCAGGTATCCTGGGCGAATTAGTCACCTTACTGGTGATTTTGCTAACAGCCATGAACATAGTAAGAGAAAGAGAGATTGGGACGATAGAACAAATCAATGTAACACCCATCAAAAAATGGCAATTCATATTGGGGAAGATGATTCCATTTCTGATCATTGGTTTGATGTTATTGATTGTCGGTTTGACGGCAGGAAAACTCATTTTCGATATACCAATGCGCGGTAATTTAGCCGTTGTATTTGCCTTTTGTGTATTGAACGTAATTGCCGTTCTGGGCTTGGGACTGTTTATTTCTAATATATCTGATACACAACAGCAAGCCTTGTTTACTACTTTCTTTTTTATAATCATTTTCATCTTAATGAGTGGTTTGTTCACTCCAATTGAAAGTATGCCTAAATGGGCGCAATACCTGACCATTCCAAATCCTATCGCGCACTTTGTGCACATTATGCGATCGGTATTATTAAAAGGAAGTGGTTTTGGAGATGTGATCAATAGCTTTCGAATTACAGCAGTAATGGCTGTCATTTTCAATTCATTAGCTATATGGAGCTATAGAAAAGTAACTTAAAATATTTCATTCAGCATTAGTCAAACAAGAAAAATGAAAAAATTAAATCTTTTAATGACGCTTATGGCCTTCATTGGTCTTACTGCCTTTACAAGTAGCACTTTAAATAATTGGACGATTGAAGAAGACTATGAGATTCGATTTGATTCCAGAGGTGCCAAAGGTACTTTTCAAGGACTGAACGGAGTCATTGTTTTTGACGAGAATAACTTACAAGCAAGTAATATGGACGTAAGTGCAGAAGTAGCGACCATATCTACCGGAAACAAAACGAAAGACAAACATGCGAAGGGGAAAAACTGGTTAGATGCTAAAGCTTATCCTCAGATATTATTTAAATCTTCTGAGTTTAAGAAAGTTGATCAGACTTACGAGGTAACAGGCGATTTGGAGTTACATGGAGTTACTAAAAAGGTGACAATTCCTTTCACTTTTGAAGAGGAAGGAACGAATGGGACCTTTAAAGGTGCTTTGACAGTAGATCGAAAAGATTATGGGATTACAGGACCTTTATTTGGCTTTACTGTGGGAAATGAGATAACAATTGAATTAAAAGTTCCAGTTAAAAAATAAGTCAAGAATATATGCTTCAAACTATTCAACCACCTGTCCAAG
>JBCBCD010000155.1:0-10427 GCA_038530915.1 Bacteroidota bacterium | reverse complement strand
AGTGGCATATTATTAGGTTTTGCTTTAAAAATTTTATTTTACTTAAACTAGTGTGTAAGACTCGGGCAGGTTTTGAATTTTGGTTACCAAAAAAAAAGCTATTTTTTGCCTGTTGTCAGAAAATAATTTGTTCAAAGCTAGGTAATGCCTAATAATTGTTTGTCTCAATTTGTGGGTAAAAATGTTGCAAGCCTGTTTGAAAGTGGGTATTTTGTATAAAACCAACTCATCTAAACCAAATCATAGGATGATCTATCATCAAATCAAAGGACGAATTATAAAATTTAACTTCACTTACATTTTGTATAAGCTGTTGGGGGGAGGAAGAATCCTAATAGTCTTTGGGTTGCTTTTTCTATGTAGATCTAGTCATTTACTCAATGCTCAGAACTTTGACTTAAGTGCTTTTCATTTACAGGTAGAGGGAGAGCCTTTCAATAAAAGAGTAAATGTGCTCTTTGAAGACTCGTTTGGTTATTTATGGATTGGGACCAATGCCGGTTTATTCAGGTATGATGGGAACCAGTTGAAAGCCTACCAATATGATGTTTTCGATAACAATACCATTCCCAACAATACCATCAACTCTATTGTGGAGGACGATTTTCAAAACTTGTGGATCGGGAGTGAAAGCTTTTTGATATTTTTTGATCGAAAGAAGGAAATATTTAAAAGATATTTCAAATCCTATACGGCGGAGTGTTTTGCCAAAACGGAAGAGGGAGCTATATGGGCCAATCTAAAAGGTTTGGGACTGTTAAAAATAAAACCACATGAGCATACAGACAGTATCCAATTGAGTCGATTCTATCAAATTTTTTCCACCACTAAGGAAAATGAAGAAGTAATCATCTATGGAATTATCCAAGATGAATACAAACGAACCTTGATATCAACTTCCAAAGGGATTGGCTTCCTAAATGAGCAATATCAATTTGAACGTACTAATGTTTCATCAGCACTTTTAGATCTTCAAAAGGGGACTGAAAACAGTGTTTGGGGCATCAAAGGAAAGCACATTATTCAATATAAGTACTTTAAGGATAAGTACGATTTTGAAGCCTTAGATAGTGTGACAATCCTTGAAGAGGCTGTTTCTCCTTTAGAAGTGAATTCTTTTTGCATCTCACCAAAAAATCATCTTTGGGTGGGAACTACCAAAGGGCTTTATCGAACAGATTTAAGTGATCCAAAGTCTATTATCAAGCCCATTAACAGTAATAAAACCTCAATGGATGGTCGTATCAATGATGTGGAGATTGATCGATTCAATAATTTGTGGATAGGTTCCTGGAAAGGAGTTGAAAAGATTGTTGATCGTGCAGAGGTATTCCAATATGTCAACTTAAGAGAAATTGATCCTTCAATTACCCACGATCGCACTAATGCTATTTTTCAGGATGAGTACAACCAGGTCTGGATTGGTACCGGAGTGAATGGTCTTTTTAGATATAATTTGTCATCTGGTAAATTCTTAGGTATTCCTACACCTTCACAAAATATTACTTTTCTTCAAAAAGGGTGGCGACAAGATGGTTTACTGATGGGGTGCGGAAGGCAATTCTTTCGAATTAGTCAATTACAATCGCCAATTCCCAATATTGAGCTTGTCTATGAAGGGGAGAAATCAATTTCTGGTGTACTACAATTGAATGATTCTGATTTTTTGGTGGGAATATGGGGACAAGGTGTAAAATTTGTGACCAATCAGCCTTTAGCAGATTGGCAAATAGACTTGGAAAATATTACAGCAAACAACCATGTGTCGACACTTTTTCAAAGTGAACAGGGAGATATCTGGATAGGAACTCGTGGCCAAGGACTATATAGAATAGCAGCAAATGATAGAAAAGTTTATCATTTTATTCCAGGTAAAACAGAAGGGGTTTCTTCTGATGCTTTTTTGAGTATCACTGAAAGCCAAAATGGCACAATTTGGATGGGTACTAGAGGAGGAGGTGTATTAAGGTATGATGTTGAAAATGATGAATTTCAATCTTTTAACAAATCGGATGGTCTACCTTCTACTACTATAGCATCTGTTGAATTTGATCATCATAACAACTTATGGATAGGTACAGAGAATGGGATTGCATATAAGAAAAATGGGGAGCCACAATTTTTCTCCTTTAGATCAGAAGATGGCGTGAGTGAAAGTAATTTCGTATACAATGCGGGATGTTCAATTGATGATGGAAAGGTAATTTTGATGGGAACCTATGGGGGTTATTATACGATAACAGCTGACAATTTTTATCAAAAAAACAATCAAGCCAATACAGTTATTACATCCTTAAGTACTTTTGGAGAGCAAAATGAACCCATTGCTTTAGATATTTCTGATCATATTGTATTGCCTTTTAAAAGAAACAATATTAATATTCGCTTTTCTTCGCTTGATCTTACAGCACCTAACAAAAATCAGTATGCGTATATGCTGGAAGGAGTTAATGACTATTGGATACCTCTCGATAATAATGTAAGAAGTGCTGCTTTTTTTGATTTATCACCCGGAGAGTACATATTCCATGTTAAAAGCTCAAATAGTGATGGCGTTTGGAATGAACAAGCTGCCCGCTTACGTATCCAGATATTACCTCCATTTTATCGCTCTTATCTTGCTTATTCCATCTATGTATTGCTGTTTTTAGCTCTTGTTTATGGCTTGTTTAAAGTCTATAGGCGTTGGTATTCTTTAAAGCAAAATTTATTAGAACAAAAAGTGTCGCGACAAAAAGATCAGCAGCACCATAAGATGAGAATGGTCTTTTTTACAGATATCTCTCACGAATTAAGAACTCCTCTTACACTTATTCTAAACACGATAGAAACGTTGATGAAAAAAGGGGATCGAATGATTAGCAAACAATCATTAGATCGTATACAAAGCAATAGCAATAAGATGAATGATTTGATCAACCAACTCATGGATATCAGAAAACATGGAGAAGGAGAGTTCAAATTAAAGGTGCAAGAAATTGATTTAAAAAACTACTTCAAGAGTATGATCACTTCATTCAGTGATTTGGCCAAAAATAGCAATATCCAACTCACTTTTGAGGCAAAACAAAATATTAATAATGGCTTCATGGACTGCTTTATTAGTGAGAAGATTGCAACTAATCTATTGTCAAATGCTATAAAGTATACGCTTGAAAATGGCACTATTCATGTATCTATTTCAGAGGTCCTTTTACGCAAAAATGACATCCCTAACTTTAATTTGCAAGGAGGTCATTATTGCCAACTCACAATTTATGATACGGGGATTGGGATGATGGAAGAAGATCTTGAACATGTTTTTGATCGTTATTATCAGACTAAAAACGTTACCAAAGCTCATCTAAAGGGGACAGGTATTGGTATGGAATTAGTTCATAAATTGGTATTGCTACATCATGGAGCTATTACCATAAATAGTAAAAAAGACCTGTTTACTCGAGTAGACGTTTACTTACCATTGGAAGCAAATCATTATGCTGCGCATGAGATCTTAAAGAGTCAGGTAGCTGTTTCACCTTATGCACCAAATATGGCTGAAACACATCAGGCTGAACGTAATCCTTCTTTCGAGTTACCTACCGCATCAAAAGATAAGACAGTAGATATTCTAATAGTAGAAGATAATGAAGAACTCCTTCAGATGATGTATGAAATGTTATCCAAGGAATATCAAACTGAAGTAGCTATAGATGGACTAGATGGTCTGGAAAAAGCAAAAGCTTATCTCCCAAAAGTTATTATTACAGATATTAAAATGCCTGGAATTAACGGACAGGAACTGTTGGAAAATTTAAAGAAGGAAGAAACCACTACTCACATTCCCGTATTTATACTGACCGCTTCTAGTAATGAAGCTTTCAAGCAAGATTGCATTCAGTTGGGTGCAAGTGATTTTATTAAAAAGCCCTTTAGTATGGATTTCCTTTGTTGGAAAATTAAAAATGCACTTCAGTATCAAGATAAAATGATCAAAAAATATGGAAAGTACATTACTGCTGTGCCTTCCGAAATATCCTTAGAGTCGCCAGATGAGCAATTGATTCAAAATATAATTCAAGTCATAGAAGAAAACATCTCTAATCCAGAACTAAGCGTTGTTTTTCTGGCGGAGCAGGTAAATATGAGTAGAGCCAACTTATATAGAAAACTTCAAAAATTGACTAACGAGACTCCTGTTGCCTTTATAAAAAAGATTCGATTACAGCGTGCAGAGCAGATATTAATAACTGATAAATTTTACATCTCTGAAGTAGCACATATGTGTGGATTCAAAACGCTGAAGTATTTCAGCAAATGCTTTCAAAAAGCTTATGGCTGTGCACCATCAGTTTATGTTCAGCGAGTTTTAGGTAAAGATGAAGTGAAGACCTGATTTACACTCGCTATATTTTTTTGCTGATTAGCCAACTTTTCCCATATTTATCAGATGGATAGAGCTATTGAAAGAATTGAATTAACTCCCGAATATTCTATTTCGCGGGTATTAAAAGGTGGCTGGCACCTGGCAGGAGGCCATGGCCGAATAAATTCTGAGCAGGCGATTGAAGATATGAAAGCCTTTGTAGAAGCAGGGATAACTACCTTTGATTGTGCAGATATCTACACCGGAGTAGAAGAATTGATTGGTCAGTTTTTGAAAAAATACAGTTCATCATTTGCAACTGGTGATCTTCCCAAGGTGCAAGTTCATACAAAATATGTACCTGACTATAACGCACTCAGTACATTAAAGAAGTCTGATACGGAAGCTATTATAGATCGTTCACTCAAGCGATTGGGAGTCGAGTGCTTGGATTTAGTGCAGTTTCATTGGTGGGATTATGAGATTCCGGGCTATGTAGAAACAGCCATCCATTTGGCAGACTTACAAAAAGCAGGCAAAATAAGATACATTGGTACCACTAACTTTGATGGAGTCCATTTGAAAGAAATACTGGATGCTGGTGTAGAAGTTGTTACTCATCAGGTACAATTTTCTGTTTTAGATAGGCGGGCTGAAAAAGATTTACATCCTGTTCATAAAGCCTATGATATAGCTTCTTTGTGTTATGGAAGCATTGCGGGAGGGTTTCTCTCTGATCGCTACTTGGGCGTAACTGACCCGCTTCCCCCATTCGAAAATCGATCATTGACTAAGTATAGACTAATCATTGAAGAATTTGGGGGTTGGGACTTTTTTCAAGCTACTTTAAGCTTATTGAAAAGGATTGGAGACAAATATGAGGTAGACATTGCAGAAGTAGCTGCTCGTTGGGTCCTTCAGGATGAACTGGTTGCAGGAGTCGTCGTAGGTGCTCGCAATCGCAAGCATTTAGAAAAGCTTAAAAAAATTACGAGTTTTAATCTTGAAGAAGATGATCTCAAAGCTATTCGTCAACAAATCGATAAAGCTAAAGGACCATTAGGTCCATTTTATCAACTGGAAAGAGATAAAACAGGCAAACATGGGCGCATTATGAAATACAACCTAAACAAAAAATAGGCGCAAATCGATGAAACTAACTGATGATCAACCCATCACTCATTTATCTTTTTATGGTGGAATGTTTGGTGCTATACTACCTTTCTTAGTTTTTGTGAGTGGTGTAATAGCGATAGCTTTATCAGGGGCTCCTGATGAGCGAGGTTTTTGGCCAGTCTTATTATTGGCCTTGTGTGTGGGTTTGATTTTGGCAAAAGATAAAACGGCCTTTAGTCAAGTAGTTATTGAAGGGATGTCTCAGTCGATCGTAATGATTATGATTACTGCCTGGATTTTAGCCTCAATCATTGGGATACTGATGTCAAATACTGGTTTTGTAGAAGCTTTAAGTTGGCTATCCAGTCAATTAAACTTATCTGGTGGAGGATTCGTGATTGCTACTTTCATTATTTGTTGTTTGGTCTCGCTATCAACTGGCTCCAGTTTTGCTACCATATTGATTTGTGGTCCTATTCTTTATCCTGCAGGTGGTCTTTTAGGTGCTCCCTTGGAAATGTTGGCCGGAGCCATATTAGCCGGAGCCACATTTGGTGATTTTTTTGCTCCCATCTCAGATACCACAATAGCCAGTGCTTTGAGTCAAAAAGCGGAAATCGGACCTACTGTCAAAAGTAGAATGAAATACATTTTTCCCGCAGCCTTACTGGCTCTGGTGGCTTACGGCTTTGGAGGATTGTATTTACAAGGAGAAGTAGCAAATGAAGCCAGCAATTTGGCTGGAAATCCAAAGGGACTACCGATGTTGTTGGTACCTGCTTTGATCATTTATCTGTTTCTCAAAGGAAAGCATTTGCTCCACGGTTTGTTGATGGGCTTATTATTTGGAATCATTCTTGGGCTGATTTTGGGCTTATTGCCGGTTGAAAAGCTATTTTCGTTAGATCTGGAAAATTTTTCTGCCAAGAGTATCATCATAGACGGCATTAATAGAGCTACCGGAATTAGTTTTTTTACCATCCTGTTATTGGGTTTAGTAGGAGCACTAAAAGCAAGTGGTTTGATTGATCGACTAGTGAATTTTGCATCTAAAAGGAGTCAGAATGCAGTACAGGCAGAAGGATGGATTGCCAGTACAGTAGGAGCAGCAGTTTTATTAACAACACACAGCATCGTAGCTATTTTAATGGTCGCTGAATTTTCGAATAGGACAGGGGAGGAGCAGGGTATTTCTCCCAAACGTAGAGCTAATGTATTGAGTATGATCGTATGTGTTTTCCCTTTCCTTTTTCCTTATTTTATCCCGGTCATCCTAATGGCCAATACCACTCTTTCAGGAGCAGAATTTGATGTTCCTCCTGTTGCTCCTTTAAAAGCAGGATTGTATAACTTTATCTCCTGGGGAATATTACTGGTAGCCATCGCTTCCATCCTTTTCGGCTACGGTCGCAAAGCAGACAACAAAAATGAGATAACAACATGACAGCATAACAACATAATAATATTATCAGCATAACCACATAACCACATAACCACATGAGCACATGAGCAACACACTTCGTCCAGATCAATTTGAATTATACGACCTAACAATAGTGGTCGAAAGCATCGATGGTAACTGTACCTGCGATATGACAGTTGGGGATTGCTTTTATATGAAAGGGGGGAAGATTTCTTTACCCGATGGGAAAAACTTTTGTCTTTATGCTATGCAATCGGTCATCCCTTTATTGCCTGCCAAACAACGCTTAAATCATCCTTCTGATTGGATGGAAACAGATTCAAGAGTTGTCTGTCCTGATCCTGCCTGTAAGTTAGTGATACGTATTGACAGAGATGGGAAAAGGGTATTGAATCACGATGATGTGAGTCCGATTCCTTGGGAGGAAATTCATCCGGAAGAGAAGTGATAAATTGGAATTGGATGAGGACAAACTTTAAATTGATTAAAGCTTGTCCCTGCACCAATTTGTTTTACTGTTTGATAGATGTAGATGTTTTGTTGACTGAGTAATATTTCAAACTCGTGACCTCTCCTTTATTGTTTCTTGCAAAGGAAAGTCGATAACTCTCTCTACCTTGAATAAGAAACTGATCATTTGCCAATGCTATGAGCTTATATTTCAAGGGCTTTAGGTTTACGATTATCTCAATAAATAAATTGTTCTCTTCTTGAAGGATTTTCTTGTCGCCATAGGTGCCCACAAATGCGTTTTGTTCTTGCAGTGAAAGTTTTCTTTTTTCAGGAAGTAATTCCAGCCTGGATAATTCCCATTGCAGTCGTTTTTTTCGGAAATCACTGATGAGATCATTGTTTTGAAATTCTGTAAGCAAATCTTTTATTGCAATGAAATGAGCCTTTGTAAAAGCTTGGTCTGCCGCTATTTTTATATCGGGAATTACTCCTGTGGCTTCCCAATTCCTTTTTGCATTGGGATGCTTTCCAGAGGCATAAGATACCAGTACGTGGTATTGATGATCGAGGTTATAATCATCTCCCATATATCCGGCGCCATATGAGGCTTCGCCGATAATTTTTCCGCGCGCACTATGCTTGATGATGTGTGCAATGCTTTCAGCAGCTGAACCGGTTCTGGAACTTGTAAGAATATATACTGGCTTATCCAGGTATTTTTTCCCATTAACCTTCTTTAAAGTAAATGATTTTCTTTCCATGTATTTGCCTTCGATACGACCACTACTGGTCATAAAGTGAGTTTGAGGAGGGAAAAAATAACTAATGAATAAATTACTGCCTGATGCATATCCCCCGGGATTTTCTCTTAGGTCGATTATGAGAGCATCACTATCAGCTATGAAGTCAAAAGCTATAGCCATTTTTTCTTCAAAGCCTTTGTTGTTTTCAGTAGGGAGAAAAAAATCAATTTTCAAATATCCTATATTGCCGTTCAATCGTTGGACAGTGGGCATTCGGAAGTTTCTAAATTGTTCCAATTGTAATTGACGGATAATTTCATCATTAGGCTTCTTTTTGTTGGCTCCCTGTATAAGTTTTCCCAATCTTTTTAAATAGGGAGGATCATAAGATATTTTCAGGTGATTGTCTTGTACTATAGCCCTCATATCTAAGGTAAGTTGGTTGGCAAATTTGATAGCAGAAGAAAAGGGGATGTATTTGCCTTTTTTCATATTATCTAGCAGCATTTCTGACAAGCGGGCGCCTTCTTCTGCACTTAGATATCTATTCCTCAGCAATTGAGCCAATTGAGTAATGGTACTTTCTTTTTCTTCAGTTGTAACTTGTTTGTCTTCTATTTGAGCAATGACAACTATTTGAATGAAAAAAATAAATCCTAAAGTTGTGAATAATTTTTGCAACATAGTCAGGTGTGTTTTAGCTGCAAGGTAGGAGGGGGACTATTAGTGTGGAAACACAATTGAGAAAGGGTAGTAAAAAACTGATAAAGAATTAGTTATGATTGATGTAGGTAGTTGACGTAAAAAATAAGGTAGTTGGCCAATAAAAGTGATCTACTAATCAAAAAGGAGCTCTTTTTTCTTTATTTGGGGCTAAATTTATAGGCCGGACTTGATGGAGAGGTGTTTGATCAAATAAGAATTCAATTAAATGTTAGTACAAAGACTAGAAGTAGTTTTTCACATCATCTTTTGGGGGATTGTTTTATTATTTCTTTTTTTAGCCCTTGGACAACGACTTAGGATTCTTGAAGAAGATCGTGTACTGAATTATTACATTTCTTATGAGCCTTTTACTTTATTACTGCTTTTCATTGATGTAATCTGTAAAGCACTTTTTTTCTATTACAATGCACTTTATCTAAGTCCTCGATTATTATTAAAACGAGACTATAAACATTATATCCTGTTAACAAGTGCTTCCTTTCTTATCACACTCATTCTTTCTTGGTGTATTTCCTATTTTTTGATCTATCTATTTGATCAGAAATACGGATCCGTCTTTTATGATTTACCTTTTGTATTACTAATTCACTTTTTATTAATCCCCTTTTCATTAGCTTATGTGAGCATTAAGGATAGAATTCGACAAGAGAAAAATCAAGAGCGTTTGATCAGAGAAAAGCTGGTCGCAGAATTGCGCTTTCTAAAGCAGCAGATCAACCCACATTTTTTATTCAATACACTCAATAATATCTATGCTATTACCAATAAATATCAGGATAAAAAAGCAACCAATAGCATTGCAAAATTAGCGAGAATGATGCGATACATGTTACATGAAAGTGATACTCAATATGTCCCACTGCATAAAGAACTTCAATACATTCAGGATTTTATAGCCTTGGAAAAAATGCGTCTTCCAAAATCTGAACACATTAAGGTTTTCTATGATCAAGAGGTATACGATCAGAATATAGAGGTTTCACCCATGCTGTTTATTCCCTTGATAGAAAATGCATTTAAGCATGGAATATCTTTTTCTAAAGCCAGTTTGATTGAGGTTGCTATTTGTCAAAAAAGAACGGCCGAAATTTTTTTAACTGTAAAAAATACCAATCATGCCAAAAGCAATCCGGTCAATGATCAAAATCGAGGAATTGGTTTGCAAAACCTCAGAAAGCGGTTGGAACTTTTATATCCTGACCATTCTGATCTATCGTTAGAAGAAGACAACATCTATTTTAAAGCAACCTTAACGCTTAAAGTTTAATATGGAAAAAATCAAGTGCATTATTGTTGAGGATGAACCATGGGCATTGGACTTATTGAAAGGATATGTTGAACGCATTCCTTTTTTGGAATTACTAGGCGCATTTTTTAATCCGATAGAAGCACTCTATTTTATTCAGGAAAAAAAAGTGGAACTGCTTTTTTTGGATATTAATATGCCCGATTTGAATGGCTTCGAACTTTCAAATCTGCTAAGTCGCCAATCTATGATTATATTTACAACGGCCTATAGTGAATATGCTCTTGAGAGTTACAACCATCAAGCTATTGATTATCTATTGAAACCAATCGAATGGGACCGTTTTTTGACCGCTTGCAACAAAACTTTAGAATT